>NZ_JBEYTZ010000014.1:0-45150 GCF_040643215.1 Streptomyces sp. NPDC047315
CGTTTCCAACCTTACCAGATCTTTTTCCCGGTCCGTTTCCGGACTTCGATTTCGATCAGGTGGCCGATTGGAGTGGCCTTTTGCCTTTCGGCGTGTTCACTACGTTAACCGATTTCCCCGGCGACTCATAATCGAGTGTTTGGGATTGAATTTCGGCATGCCGAAATCGCACCCGTTTGGGTTCGTCGTGAGTAGTGGATGGCCGCTCCGGGGTGCTGAACAGCAGGCCCCGTCTCAAGCGGCTCGGGCTACGTTAGGCGGCTCGGATCGACGAGTCAAGTTGCCCTCTTGCGCGGCGCGTGGGCCCGGTACGGGCTGACCGTGGGGTCCCCGTTGATCCAGTAGCGCCAGGGGTGATGTGCTCCGTCGCCGCCCACTCCGGTGCGGGGGCCGTTGCGCACCAGGTCAGAGGCGGGCGCCTGGCCCGGGTAGAGAGTCAGGGGGGCGTCGCCGTCCGTACAGAGGTCGGTGCCGTTGAGGGCGCGGTCGACGTCGAGGGCGGTCGCGAGGCGCGCCGGGCCTTTGGCCAGTTCCTTGTCGTATCGGGCCGAGACTCGACGTTTGCGAGCGAGCTCCTTGCCCTCCAGGATCTCCCCTGCGCGCAGCAGTACACCGCTCGCCCGGCCCTCCGGGCCGCACACGACGTTGAGGCAGTGCCACATGCCGTAGGTGAAGTAGACGTACGCGTGTCCGGGCGGGCCGAACATGACCTCGTTGCGCGGGGTCCGGCCGCGGTAGGCGTGGGAGCCGGGGTCGACCTCGCCCGCGTACGCCTCGACCTCGGTGATGCGCAGTTCCATCAGACCGTCGTCGGTGCGGCGCACCAGAGTGCAGCCGAGGAGCTCCGGTGCCACGTCGAGGACGGGGCGGTCGAAGAACGACCGAGGGATGGGCGTACGGTCGGGGCGCTCGATCATGGCGTCCGAGGGTACCGGTGGAACCGGTTGGGGGCGCCGTGCGTTTGAGTCGACGAGGCAATAGCTAAGGGAGTGGAACGGGAATGGGCTTCAAGAAGCTGCTCGCCAGCCTGGGTGCAGGCGGTGCCTCGGTGGAGACGGTGCTCACCGAGGAGAACGTCGTGCCCGGCGGTGTCGTCCAGGGCGAGGTGCGGATCCAGGGCGGTTCGGTCGACCAGCAGATCGAGGCGCTGTCCGTCGGTCTGCAGGCGCGCGTCGAAGTCGAGAGCGGCGACCAGGAGGTCAAGCAGAACATCGAGTTCGTCAAGCAGCAGCTCGGCGGCGCGTTCGAGGTGAAGGCCGGGGCGGTGCACGTGGTGCCGTTCGGGCTGGAGATCCCCTGGGAGACGCCGGTCACCGCCATCGCCGGGCAGCAGCTGCGCGGGATGGACATCGGGGTGACGACGGAGCTGGCGATCGCGCGTGCGGTGGACTCGGGCGACCTGGACCCGATCCAGGTGCACCCGCTGCCGTCGCAGCAGGCGATCCTGGACGCGTTCATCCAGCTCGGCTTCCGCTTCAAGAGCGCGGACATGGAGCGCGGGCAGATCCGGGGCACCCGCCAGCGGCTGCCGTTCTACCAGGAGATCGAGTTCTACCCGCCGCAGCAGTACCGGGGGCTGCACCAGGTCGAGGTGTCGTTCGTCGCCGACGACCGCGGGATGGACGTCGTCGTGGAGATGGACAAGAAGCCGGGGCTGTTCAGCGAGGGCAGCGACTCGTACAAGGCATTCAAGGTCGGGCACCAGGACTACGCGTCGACGGACTGGGCCGCGTATCTGAACCAGTGGCTCGCCGACGTCGGGGGCCGGCGCAACTGGCTCTGACGAAGCCCTAGGGTCGGGCACTACCGCACTACTGGACTGCGAACGGAAGGTTCGGACGTGACCGAGCAGAAGAGGGCCCCTCTGCCGCATGACTTCCACCCCGAGGTGCCGTCGTTCACCGTGGTGAGCGATGACGTGGCGCCGGGGGCGGTGCTCAAGGCCGATCAGGTCTACGCGGAGGGGAACGTCTCGCCGCACCTGCGATGGGAGGGCTTCCCCGCCGGTGCCAAGAGCTTCGCGGTGACCTGCTTCGATCCGGACGCGCCGACGGGCAGCGGGTTCTGGCACTGGGTGCTCTTCGACATTCCGGCGTCGGTGACGGAGCTGCCGGCCGGTGCGGGCAGCGGCTCCTTGGAGGGGTTGCCGGCCGGCGCCGTGCACGTACGGAACGACTACGGGTCGAAGGACTTCGGCGGCGCCGCTCCCCCGGCGGGCGACGGGCCGCACCGCTATGTGTTCACTGTGTACGCGGTGGACAGCGAGAAGCTGGGGCCGGACGCCGACGTGTCGCCCGCGGTGGTCGGGTTCAATCTGCGGTTCCACACGCTGGGCCGCGCCCAGCTCGTCGGGGAGTACGAGGTTCCGGCAGCCGGCTGACGCTCCCCCGCGGTCGTACTGGTAGTTCGACTGTTGTTTGCCCTGTCCTGGTCTTGGAGAGATCAGGACAGGGCAGTTTTTTCTCCACCGGCGGTCTCCAGGGCTCCCGGAGGGCGTGGATATTGCGTTGTCCATCTCGGCCTGCCCAGCCAGAGTTGATCCATCCGGGGCCCGCGGGGGGCGCCGGGCCGGTGAACGGAGGCGGGGGAAGATGCGGGACACGCTGGTGCTGAACGCGAGCTTTGAGCCGCTGTCCACGGTGACGCTGAACCGTGCGGTGGTGCTGGTGCTCCAGGACAAGGCGGTCGTGGAACAGGCCCACCCCGACCTCCGTGTGCGCGCCGCCGCGGTGGACCTACCGGTGCCCCGGGTGATCAGGCTCTGCCGGTACGTGCGGGTGCCGTTCCGAAGACAGGCTCCGTGGTCGCGCAGGGGGGTGCTGGTGCGGGACCAGCACCGGTGCGCCTACTGCGGTAGGCGCGCCACGACCGTGGACCACGTGGTGCCGCGGTCGCACGGTGGTGCGGACAGCTGGCTGAACACGGTGGCCTCCTGTGCCGAGGACAACCACCACAAGGCGGACCGTACGCCGGAGCAGGCGGGGATGCCGCTGCTGTTCGAGCCGTTCGTGCCGTCTCCGGCGGATGCGATGCTGCTGGGGATGCGGGTCGGCGAGCGGACCGCGCTGCCGGCGTGGCTGAAGGCCCGACCTGCTGCTTGACGCTTCGAGGGCTCGTTCCCGTACGGGGACGGGCCCTTCGTCGTGCGTGCTCGTGGCGGCTCAGCCGTAGCGGTACAGGACGAGCTGGACGAGGGCGACGGTGCCGACCACGACGATGAGGACGCGCAGGAACTTCGGGGAGAGTTTGCGGCCGACCTTGGCGCCCAGCTGGCCGCCGATGGTGGAGCCGACGGCGATCAGGGCGACGGCGGTCCAGTCGAAGTCGGCGACGAAGAGGAAGAAGACCGCGGCGACGCTGTTGACGACGGCGGCGAGGATGTTCTTCGTGGCGTTCAGGCGCTGGAGGGTGTCGTTGATCAGCATGCCCATCAGGGCCATGTAGATGATGCCCTGGGCTGCGGTGAAGTAGCCGCCGTAGACGCTGGCCAGCAGGATGCCGACGAGCAGCAGGGGGCCGCCGTCGGGGTGGGCGGTGGTGCCGTTGGCCTCGCGTCGGCGTTGGACGGCGGCGGAGATCCGGGGCTGGAGGATCACCAGCGCGAGGGCGAGGGTGACCAGGATCGGGACGATCGTCTCGAAGGCCGTGCTGGGGAGGGTGAGCAGCAGGGCGGCGCCGGTGACGCCGCCGACGGTGGCGACGGCGGCGAGGCGCAGTACGCGGCGGCGCTGGCCGGTGAGCTCGGCGCGGTAGCCGATGGCGCCGCTGATGGAGCCGGCGACCAGGCCGAGGCCGTTGGAGACGGTGGCGGTGACGGGCGACAGGCCGACGGCGAGGAGCACCGGGAAGGTGATCAAGGTGCCGGAGCCGACGATGGTGTTGATCGTCCCGGCGCTGATGCCCGCCGCGAAGACGGCGAGCATCTCCCAGATGGTCACGTGGCCCCCCATGATCGGTGCGGTGAGCACCGATCATGCCAAGTGGCGGCGGTCCTAGTCGACGGGGGGTTCTTCTCGGCGCTCGACGCCGGTGCCGGGGGCCTTGGTGCCGGTGTTGAAGCCGGGGGCGCCGTTGCCGAGGTTGCCGAAGGCGCCGGAGAGGCCCTTGAGGGCGTCGCCGATCTCGCTGGGGACGATCCAGAGCTTGTTGGCGTCACCCTCGGCGATCTTCGGGAGCATCTGGAGGTACTGGTACGAGAGCAGCTTCTGGTCCGGGTCGCCGGCGTGGATGGACTCGAAGACGGTCCGGATGGCCTGGGCCTCGCCCTCGGCGCGCAGGGCGGCGGCCTTGGCCTCGCCCTCGGCGCGCAGGATGGCGGACTGCTTCTCGCCTTCGGCGGTGAGGATCTGCGACTGCCTGATGCCTTCGGCGGTGAGGATGGCGGCGCGCTTGTCCCGGTCGGCGCGCATCTGCTTCTCCATCGAGTCCTGGATGGAGGTGGGCGGCTCGATGGCCTTCAGCTCGACGCGGTTGACGCGGATGCCCCACTTGCCGGTGGCCTCGTCGAGGACGCCGCGCAGGGCCGCGTTGATCTCCTCGCGGGAGGTGAGGGTCCGCTCCAGGTCCATGCCGCCGATGATGTTCCGCAGGGTGGTGACGGTCAGCTGCTCGATGGCCTGGATGTAGCTGGCGACCTCGTAGGTCGCGGCGCGGGCGTCGGTGACCTGGTAGTAGATGACGGTGTCGATGTTGACGACCAGGTTGTCCTGGGTGATCACCGGCTGCGGCGGGAAGGGGACGACCTGTTCACGCAGGTCGATGCGGTTGCGGATGGAGTCGATGAACGGGACCACGATGTTCAGGCCGGCGTTCAGGGTGCGGGTGTAGCGGCCGAACCGTTCGACGATGGCTGCGCTGGCCTGCGGGATGACCTGGATCGTCTTGATCAGGGCGATGAAGACCAGCACCACCAAAATGATCAGGACGATGATGATCGGTTGCATCGCGTTCCCCGTGTTCCTTCGCTGCCGGATGATGGTGTGATGATGATCGAGTTTCCCAGATCGGAGGCCGGTATGGGGGCCGTTCCGGTCACATGACGACGGCCGTGGCGCCGTCGATCTCGACCACGTCGACCTGTTGGCCCGGCTCGAAGCTCATCGCGGAGTCGAGCGGGCGGGCCGACCACACCTCGCCGGCCAGCTTGATCCGGCCTCCGTTGGAGTCGACCCGTTCCAGTACGACCGCTTGACGGCCCTTCAGCGCGTCCACTCCGCTGCTGAACTCCGGGCGTCCCGTGCGGTGCCGGGCGGCCAGGGGTCGGACGACGGCGATGAGCGCGACGGAGACGACCACGAAGACGAGCACCTGGGCGACGATCCCGCCGCCGAGCGCCGCGACGACGGCCGCGGCGACCGCGCCCGCCGACAGCATGCCGAATTCGGGCATCGCCGTCATGACGAGCGGAATGCCCAGTCCGACCGCGCCGATCAGCCACCACACCCATGCGTCGATTTCCACATGGTCATGGTAGGTGCGCCGGTCGGCTCGGGACAGGGGGCATCGGCCCCGGAAGGGGATCGGGCCGGATCGGAGCCCAGCAAGATCCGTAAGAGTCCGTAAGAGAGGGTCTAGCCCAGGGGGAGGCCGTGGGCGGTCCAGCGGTCGGCCGTGTGTTCCACCACCAGGGGGAGGCCGAAGCAGCGGGAGAGGTTGCGGGAGGTCAGCTCCATCTCGATGGGGCCGGCGGCGAGCACCTTGCCCTGGCGGATCATCAGGACGTGGGTGAAGCCGGGGGCGATCTCCTCGACGTGGTGCGTGACCATGATCATGGAGGGGGCCAGCGGGTCCCGGGCGAGCCGGCCGAGGCGGCGGACCAGGTCCTCGCGGCCTCCGAGGTCGAGCCCGGCGGCGGGCTCGTCGAGGAGGAGGAGTTCGGGGTCGGTCATCATGGCGCGGGCGATCAGGGTGCGCTTGCGCTCGCCCTCGGAGAGGGTGCCGAACCGGCGGTCCAGGTACTCGGTCATGCCGAGGCGGTCGAGGAAGGCGCGGGCGCGCTCCTCGTCGATCGGGTCGTAGTCCTCGTGCCAGGTGGCGGTCATGCCGTACGCCGCGGTCAGCACGGTCTGCAGGACCGTCTGGCGCTGGGGCAGCTTCTCCGACATGGCGATGCCGGCCACGCCGATGCGGGGGCGGAGTTCAAAAACATCAACATCGCCGAGGCGTTCGTCGAGGATGCGGACGGTGCCGGTGGTCGGGAAGAGGTAGCTGGACGCGAGGTTGAGCAGGGTGGTCTTGCCCGCGCCGTTGGGACCGAGGATGACCCAGCGCTCCCCTTCCTTGACGGACCAGGAGACGTCGTCCACCAGAGCGCGTCCGTCGCGGACCACGGATACGTCCACCAGCTCCAGTACATCGCTCATGAGCGCGTTGTCTCCCCATGCAGTCGTGATGCAGTCGTGTTCAGGTCGCGAGGGCTTGACGCCGGTGGGCGGCCCCCTCAGTGAAATCTACGCCACCGGTGGGACGGGCCGGCGCCCCGGTCCGATCCTTGGTCGGTGCACGGGTGGTGGCGGCGGTCGCACTTGGGGGCGTCGGCGCCGTGTCCTTAGGCTGGGGGCATGCTCTTGGATCCTTCGGAACCACGTTCAGGACGGCTGGCCGCGTGGGGCAACGCCCTGTTGGCCGGGGCCGTGTCGCCCGACGACGCGGTGGAGGCGATCGTCGGCGACGACGCGGTGCACCGGGTGACGGGGTTGCCGGGCGAGTCGGGGCCGGTCGGGCTGACGTTGGCGCTGGGGCGGCTGCGGTCGCTCGGGGTCAGCGGGTGGCGGGTCGCGCTGCCGGTGCCGGGGCATCCGCTGGGGCTCAGCGGGCCGCCGGAGTTCAATGCGCGGGCGCTGGAGGCGGAGGAGGCGGTCGTCGGGTACGGCGCGCCGTACGGGCTGGTGCCGCAGGTGCACGAGGCGGGTTCACCGGGCGATCTGCACGTGGAGGTCGTCTGGGAGTGCCTGCCGGTGCGGGAGGCGATGCCGGCGGACGTGCCGTCCCTCGGCGAGGCGGAACGGGAGTTGGCGGAGGGGCTTCGGGAGGCGACGGCGACGCTGTCGCGGCTCGACGTGGCGGCGTCGGGGCCGGTGGCGGAGGCGGCGATCGACGCGTACCGGGCGCGTGCGGAGGCGGGGCGGGCCGGGTTGGCCCCGGGGTATCCGCCGCGGGCGGTACGGGTGTGGGAACTGGCGCAGCGCGTGGGGCTGCTGATTGCGCTGGCGCACGAGCGGGGGCACGGCGGTGCGGTGAGCGCGTCGGAGATGGCGGCGCGGGGGGAGGCGCTGAGGCCGGTGGAGCGGGTGGCTCGGCGGGCGCGGGTCGCTGCGTACAACTCCTACGTGGAGGGGCTGGAGCGGGGGGTGTAGGCGCGCCCGCTCCAGCCTGCGCATGGGCACGCGATGCGGGGTGCCGGCTGGCGGCTGGCGGTTTCGTCGTGGTTGGCCACGCACGCTCTCGCGCCCCTTGTCGCCCACCCATTCGGGACGACCTGCCGTCGTGCGGCGAACCGTCCGCAGTGGCTTGTCGCGCGGTTCCTCCCCCTACGCCCAGGGGCGTGGGGGAACCCCCACCTGCGCCCTGCGGGCACGGTGGGACCCCCAGCGCCCCAAAGCGCCTACCCACTCGGGACGGACCGATATCGCGCGGCCAACCGTTCGTTGTGGTTTGTCGCGCAGTTCCCCGCGCCCCTGTTTGACTTCCCCCGTCACATATCTGCGGGCTGGAGGACAGGCTTTCAGAGCGCTGGGGGTCACCCCGCGCCCCTGGGTGCACGGGGCGCGGGGAAACGGGCGGGTGGAGGTCAGCCGTTGACCGCGGCGTTGGCGAAGGCGGGGTTGAGGAGGCCGATCACGTTGATCGAGTTGCCGGAGACGTTCACCGGGACGTGGACCGGGACCTGGACCGCGTTGCCCGAGGCGACGCCCGGGGAGTTGGTCGCGGCGCCGTGCGCGTGAGCGCCGGGGGTCGCGGAGGCGATGCCGGCGCCGGCGGCGACGAGACCGCCGGTGATCATGGTGATGGCGGCGGCCTTCTTCAGGTTCTTCACGTGGGTCATCCTCACTGGGCGTTCGCCGCGGCGGGTCCGCCGCGGCACGCACTGGAGAACGGCGAACGGACGGTCAGGATGCGCCGTCCGGGTGATGTCCACCCGACAGTATGAATCTCCGATCAACGGGGAACCCCGGCGGGACGCCCGGGTCAGCTGGTCAGGCCGTGGCGTACGGCCCAGAGCGCGGCCTGGGTGCGGTCCGCCAGGTCGAGTTTCATCAGGATGTTCGACACGTGCGTCTTGACGGTCTTCTCGGAGAGGACGAGGGCGCGGGCGATCTCCCGGTTGGAGCGGCCGTCGGCGATCAGGCCGAGGACCTCGCGCTCCCGTTCGGTGAGGCTGCTGCCGCGGCCGGTGCCGGTGGCGGGGTCGTCCTGGGTGAGCAGGGCCCCGGCGACCTCCGGCTGGAGGAGCACGTGCCCGGCGTGTACGGAGCGGATGGCTCCGGCGAGCGCTTCGGGGTCGACGTCCTTGTACACGTATCCGGAGGCGCCGGCGCGCAGGGCGGGGACGACGGTGCGCTGTTCGGTGAAGCTGGTGACGATGAGGACCTTCGCCGGGTTGGCCAGCTCGCGCAGCCGGCGCAGGGCCTCGATGCCGTCGGTGCCGGGCATCTTGACGTCCATGAGGACGACGTCCGGCTTCAGTTCCTCGGCGCGGGCGACCCCCTCGTCGCCGTCGCCGGCCTCGCCGACGACCTCGATGTCGTCCTGGATCTCCAGGAACGTCCGCAGTCCGCGGCGGACTACCTGGTGGTCGTCGACGAGTAGGACCCGGATCTTTCGGTCACCCACCGGGGACCTCCATTTCGATCGTGGTGCCCTTGCCGGGCGCGGAGTGGACGCGGAGCCGGCCGCCGACGCCGCTCGCGCGGTCGCGCATGGAGACCAGGCCCAGGTGCCGGCCGGCCCGGCGGACCGTGCGGGGCTCGAAGCCCTTGCCGTTGTCGGTGATGCTGAGGACGGCGCCCTGGCCGCGGCGGGCGAGGACCACGTCGACGCGGTCGGCCTCGGAGTGGCGCAGTGCGTTGTGGAGGGCTTCCTGGGCGACGCGTAGGAGGGCCTCCTCCTGGGCGGCGGGCAGGGCCTTGGTGCCGCAGGTGTCGAAGGTGACCCGGGCCGAGTGGGCGCGGTCGAGCACCTGGATCTGGGTGCGCAGGGTGTTGATCAGGCCGTCCTCGTCGAGGGCGGCGGGGCGCAGTTCGACGACGGCGGCCCGCAGCTCGTCCGCGGCTTCCGCGGCGAGGGCGGCGACCTGCTGGAGTTCGCCCTTGGCGCGGCCGGGGTCGCGGTCGACGAGGGCTGCGGCGGCCTGTGCGGTCAGCCGCAGGGAGAAGAGCTTCTGGCTGACGGCGTCGTGGAGTTCGTGGGCGAGGCGGGAGCGCTCCTCGGCGATGGTCAGTTCGCGGCTGCGTTCGTACAGCCGGGCGTTGGTGAGGGCGATGGCCGCGTGCTGGGCGAGTATCGAGAGCAGTTCCTCGTCCGTCTCGGTGAAGCCGCAGCCGCCGTCCGTCCTCGGGCAGCGCTTGTTGGCGAGGAAGAGGGCGCCGATGATCTCGTCGCCGTCCTTGATGGGCAGGCCGAGGAAGTCGGACAGCTCGGGGTGGGCGCTGGGCCAGCCGCCGAAGCGGGGGTCCTGGCGCACGTCCGCGAGGCGTTCGGTGCGGGCGTCGCGGAGCATCGAGGCGAGGACGCCGTGTTGCCGGGGCAGCGGGCCGATCGCCTTCCACTGGGCGTCGCTGACGCCGTCGACCACGAACTGGGCGAAGCCGCCGTGGTCGTCGGGGACGCCCAGGGCCGCGTACTCCGCGTCCAGCAGCTCCCGCGCCGAGGCCACGATCGTCTTGAGGACGTCGCGGACCTCCAGGTGCCGGCTCATGGCGAGCAGTGCGGTGCTCACGGCCGAGAGGCCGGAGCTGGGTCGATGGCTCATGGACCTCACGGTACCGGCGGAGGTGACCGTGCGTATCGGCCCGTCGACGGCGTCCGCTTAGGGCTCGGGTCCTAGGTCGAAGTGCCTTGTCGGATGGGGTCTCGGGGACGAGGTGGCGGGCCGTGACCCCTTCTTACGGTGGGGGCGTCGGGCGTCGGCGTGTCCCGCGCCCGGGCCCGCGTCAGGCGCGGGCGACCAGAGCACGGAACACGAGGGGATGGCCGACATGCCGGTAGCGCTGATCACGGGTGGTTCGAAGGGGCTGGGACGGGCGCTGGCGCTGGCGCTGGCCGAGCGCGGTTGGGACCTGGTGCTGAGCGCCAGGACGGCGGCCGTGCTGGCGGAGAGCGCCGAGCGGGTGGGGGTGCACGGGACGCGGGTGGTGGCGGTCGCGGGGGACGTGACGGACGCCGTGCACCGCGGTGAGCTGGTGGCGGCGGCGCGGCGGCTCGGCGGTCTGGACCTGTTGGTGAGCAATGCGAGCGTGCTGGGGGCGGAGCCCTTGGTGCGGTTGGACGAGCAGTCCCTGGACGGTTTGCGCACGGCGCTGGAGACGAACGTGGTGGCGGCGCTGGGCCTGGTCCAGGAGGCGCTGCCGCTGCTGCGGGAGTCGCCGGCGGGGACGGTGATCGCGGTCAGCTCGGACGCGGCGGCGGAGGCGTACGAGACGTGGGGCGGCTACGGGGCGTCGAAGGCGGCGCTGGACCACCTGGCCGCGGTCCTCGGGGTCGAGGAGCCGCGACTGCGGGTGTGGGCGGTGGACCCGGGTGACATGGACACCGATCTGTACGCCGCCGCGGTGCCGGACGACGGCGAGCCGCGACCGACGCCCGAGTCGGTGGTCCCGGGCTTCCTGCGGCTGCTGGACGAGCGCCCGGTGAGCGGGCGGTACGGGGCGCCGGCGCTCTTGGGGTCGGTGTGAGCGGCCGGGGCGGCCCCTGTCGTCACCAGGGGGTGGGGGCCGCCGCGGTGGTGGAGCCGGCGTTGGAGTCGCTGGCGGTGCCCGACGGGCTGTCGGCGCGGGTGCCGGCGGAGGTGCGGGGCGCCGGCCGGGACGACGTGCGGCTGCTGGTGTCGCGCGGGGAGCGGGTGTCCCACCACTCCTTCCGTGCGCTGCCCGCGCTGCTGCGGGCCGGGGACGTCCTGGTGGTGAACACCTCCGCCACGCTGCCCGCGGCCGTGAACGGCCGGCTGGGCGGCGCGCCGGTCGTCGTCCACTTCTCCACGCGCGGGGACGACGGCCGGTGGGCCGTGGAGCTGCGGGAGCCGGACGGGGCGGGGAGCACCCGGCGGCGCGCGGGCGGGCCGGTGGGCGCCGCGGTGCGGCTGCCGGGCGGGGCGCGGCTGGTGCTGGTGCGGCCGTTGTCACCGGGGGCTGACCGGCTGTGGTGGGCGGAGGTGTCGGTGCCGGTGCCGGGGCTGCTGCGCCGGTACGGGCGGCCGATCCGTTACGCGTACACCCTGCGTGACCAGCCGCTGTCGGCATACCAGACGGTCTTCGCGCTCCCCTCCCCCGACGGGGCGGGGTCGGCGGAGATGCCGAGTGCGGCGCGGCCCTTCACCGCGGGTCTGGTGGCGGAGCTGGTGAGTCGGGGGGTGCAGTTCGCGCCGGTCGTGCTGCACACGGGGGTGGCGTCGGCGGAGGCGCACGAGCCGCCGTATCCGGAGCGGTACGCGGTGCCGGCGACCACGGCGTGGCTGGTGAACGCGGCCCGGGCGGGCGGTGGCCGGATGGTGGCGGTGGGGACGACGGCCGTACGGGCGCTGGAGTCCGCGGCGGCGCGGACGGCGGGGCCGGGGGCGGGGGCGGGCGGGCGCGGGGTGGTGCAGGCGGCGGTGGGGTGGACGGACCTGGTGGTCACCCCCGAGCGCGGGGTGCGCGTGGTGGACGGGCTCCTGACCGGGCTGCACGAGCCCGCGGCCTCGCATCTGCTGATGCTGGAGGCGATCGCGGGGCGGCCGGCCCTCGTCCGTGCGTATGAGGCGGCGCTACGGGGCCGCTATCTGTGGCATGAGTTCGGGGACGTGCATCTCGTCCTCCCGGATGACCATCGATAAGAGTCCTCACTCATTGAGTTGCTGGTGCAACTCATTGTGAAATCGAAGGGGGCTCGATGTGAGCCCGGGCATAGGACGCAGGTCACTTACGAATCCACCTAGTGGAGATATAAAGACCCTGTGAGCGGGGATTGAGCGGTAGGAAGGGCGCCTTCTCGGCGCCCTTCTCCACTATCCAGGGTCGTACGTCACATGATTGCCATGGGTTTTTGCTGGCGCTAAGAATTACCTCTCGTCGCCGCCCGCCGTGGAGCGCAGCGCCATTCCGGCGAGCTGATTGCGACTTCCCCGATTCGAAGAGGTACGTCTGTATGTCCGCGACCAGTATCCGTATGACCAAGGCCCGCAAGGTCTCGATCGCCGGTATCGCCGCCGCCGGTGTTGCAGCTGTCACCCTCTCCCTGGTGCCCGGTGGCGCCACCGAGGCGCAGGCCGCCACGGTCACCTCCGCCGCCCCGGCCGCCGCCGCGACCCTGAACACCGAGGCCGTCCAGGCGGGCGTCCTCAAGACGGGCCTGGAGGCCCAGAAGTCCAGCATCGACGCCCAGGTCCAGGAGGCCGTGCAGGGCGCCGTGCAGGCCGAGAAGGACGCCAAGGCCGCCGCCGATGCCGCGGTGCAGAAGGCCGCGGCCGAGGCCGCCGCCAAGAAGGCCGAGGTCGAGAAGAAGGCCGCGCAGGTCGTCGAGGCCGCCAAGCCGGTCGCGAAGGAGGTCGCCGCCGCCGCGCCGAAGTCCTTCCCGAACAACCTCGACGGCTGGATCCGCGAGGCCATGTCCATCATGGACAAGCACGACATCCCGGGTTCCTACGAGGGTCTGCACCGCAACATCATGCGGGAGTCCAGCGGCAACCCGAACGCGATCAACAACTGGGACATCAACGCCCAGAACGGCATCCCGTCCAAGGGCCTGCTCCAGGTCATCCAGCCGACCTTCAACACGTACCACGTGGCCGGCACCAAGTTCGACCTGTACGACCCGGTCGCCAACATCGTGGCCGCGGCCAACTACGCCGCCGACCGCTACGGCTCGATCGACAACGTCTTCGGCGCCTACTGAGCCGAGGGACACGCAGACGCCGGAGGGCGGCACCCCGCGAAAGGGGTGCCGCCCTCGGCGCGTATGCGGGGCCGGTCGCTACTTGCGCATGACCTCCGGCTCGTGCCGGCGCAGCAGCCGGGCGACCACGATGCCGCAGACCACGCCGATGGCCAGCAGCACTCCGACGTTCATGCCCCACTGGCCCGCGCTGGCCTCCCACAGCGGGTCGAGGTCGCCGGGGTTCTCCTGGTCCCACGGCGGCATCAGCCGTCCGAGGTCCAGGGTGCTGGCGGTGCCCGCGATGGCCCAGCGGGAGGGCATGAGGTAGGCGAACTGCTCCAGGCCCGGCGAGCCGTACACCTTGAAGAGGATGCCGGTGAAGACGACCTGGACGATCGCGAACATCACCAGCAGCGGCATGGTCTTCTCGGCGGTCTTGACCAGCGAGGAGATCACCAGGCCGAACATCATCGAGGTGAAGCCGAGGGCGATGACCACCAGGCACATCTCGACGGCCGGCGGCATCAGCAGGCCCTCGGCGGGCAGCTCGCGGGTGGCGAAGCCGATGCCGCAGATGATCACGCCCTGGACGGCCGTGATCAGGCCGAGCACGAGCACCTTGGACATCAGGTACGCGGAGCGGGACAGGCCGGTGGCGCGCTCGCGCTCGTAGATCACCCGTTCCTTGATCAGCTCGCGCACCGAGTTCGCCGCGCCGGAGAAGCACATGCCGACCGCGAGGATCAGCATGATCGTGCCGGCCTCGCTGTTGAACCGCGCCTTGCCGTCGTCGGGGGCCGTGAGGCCGTAGTCGGCCGGGATGACCACGCTGACCAGGCCGAGGACGGCCGGCAGGATCAGCATCAGGGCCATGAAGCCCTTGTCGGAGCGGATGACGGCGAGGTAGCGGCGCATCAGCGTGAAGAGCTGGGCGCCCCAGCTCTGCGGCTTCGGCGGGCGGATCTGCTGCGGTGAGGGCAGGCTGACGGCCTGGGCGGCGCCGGTCTGCTCGCCGCCCGCTTCCGCCGCGTACATCTGGTAGTGCTGCGAGCCGCGCCAGCGGCCGGCCCAGTCGTAGTCGCGGTAGTTCTCGAACGCGGAGAAGACGTCGGCCCAGGTGCCGTAGCCGAAGAAGTTCAGGGCCTCGCCGGGCGGGCCGAAGTAGGCGACCGCGCCGCCGGGCGCCATCACCAGCAGCTTGTCGCACTGGTTCAGCTCGGCGACGGAGTGGGTCACCACCAGGACGGTGCGGCCGTCGTCGGCGAGTCCGCGCAGCAGCGTCATCACGTCGCGGTCCATGCCGGGGTCGAGGCCGGAGGTCGGCTCGTCCAGGAAGATCAGCGACGGCTTGGTCAGCAGCTCCAGCGCGACGGAGACCCGCTTGCGCTGGCCGCCGGAGAGGGAGGTGACCTTCTTGTCCTTGTGGATGTCGAGCTTCAGCTCGCGCAGCACCTCCTCGATGCGGGCCTCGCGCTCCGCGGCGGCGGTGTCGCCGGGGAAGCGGAGCTTGGCCGCGTAGCGCAGCGCCTTGAGGACGGTCAGCTCCTTGTGGAGGATGTCGTCCTGCGGGACCAGGCCGATGCGCTGGCGGAGCTCGGCGAACTGCTTGTACAGGCTCCGGCCGTCGTAGAGGACGTCGCCCTGGTTCGCCGGGCGGTAGCCGGTGAGGGCCTTGAGGAGGGTCGACTTGCCGGACCCGGAGGGGCCGATCACGCCGATCAGGGACTTCTCCGGGACGCCGAAGGAGACGTCCCGCAGGATCTGCTTGCCGCCGTCGACGGTGACCGTGAGGTTGCGGGCGGAGAAGGTGACCTCTCCGGTGTCGACGAACTCCTCCAGCCGGTCGCCGACGATCCGGAAGGTGGAGTGGCCGACGCCGACGATGTCGCCCGGTCCGATGACGACGGTCTGGGACTTGGCCATCGGCTGGCCGTTGACGTAGGTGCCGTTGTGCGAGCCGAGGTCCCGCAGCTGGAAGCGGCCGTCGGGGGTGGCGGTGAACTCGGCGTGGTGGCGCGAGACCTGGAGGTCGGCGACGACGAGTTCGTTCTCCAGGGCGCGGCCGATGCGCATGACGCGGCCGAGCGCCAGCTGGTGGAAGGTGGTGGGGCTGCGGTCGCCGTACACGGGCGGGGCCCCCGCGGCCCCGCCGTGCGCCGGCTGCGCGGCTCCGTGTTGAGGGGGTATGTGCGGCAGGTGCTGCGGCACGGGTTGTTGCTGAGCCTGGTGCGGCGCCTGGTGCTGGTTCGGTATGTGGTGTTGCTGCTGCTGTTGTGGTTGTGGCCAGCCCTGCGGCGGTTGGCCGTGGGGCGCGGCCTGAGCCGGTTGCGCCGGCGCGGCCTGAGCCGCGACGGGCGCGACCGAAGGCGCCGCAGCCGCAGTCGCGGACGGTGCGCCGAGGGCGCTCGCGGGCGGGGCGGAGAGGCCCAGCCGCGGCCCGTCGGTGGCGTTGCCCAGCCGTACCGCCGAGCCGGCCCCGATCTCGGTCTGTTGGATCCGATGGCCCTCCACGTACGTGCCGTTGGTGCTGCCGTGGTCCTCGATCACCCAGCCGCGCCCGCTCCAGCTGATGCTGGCGTGCCGCCAGGAGACCCGGGCGTCCTCGAAGACCACGTCCCCTTGGGGATCCCGACCGAGGGTGTACGACCTGGACGGGTCGAGCGTCCAGGTCCTTCCGTTCAATTCCAGTACGAGTTCTCGCACTCCATGCCCCACTAGCTTGTCCCCCGAATTACCCCCGCCACGGGGAGTCTAGGGATGGCGAACAATGGGGGGAACTATTTCAGGCGCGGCCCCGTAGCTGGTAGTCGGGCTGGTGGCGGCCCTCAAGTGCCTTGTGGGGACGGCCCGTTGACGACAGCGGGGCGGGCGCGGACAGTGGTAGCCGTCCCGTGCCGCGGCGGGGTGCGAGCATGCCGCGGCGGCCGGTGGACACAAGCGGCAGTTCGGCTCTGTGGGTTTCGGGGGGGCGGGTCTCGTGCGCGACGCCGACCGCATCGACGGCACGACCGGCGCCGGCCGTGCGGCTCGGGTGCCGTGGGGCGAGGTGGTGCTGTCCGCCGTCGCCGCGGTGAGCTGGGCGTTCGTCGGGATGGCCGGGGTGGCGGCGCTGGGGCTGCACCTGTTGGAGGCGGACGCGTCCGGGTCGCTCGGCCCGATGACCGCGGCGGTGGTCGTACTCGCGGTGGGCGGTTCGGTCGAGCCGTCGGGAGACGTGTCCGCGTTCGGCCTGGAAGGGGCCGGGGCGCGGACGGCGATCGACATCACGCCGCTCGGGGTGAGCCTGGTCGGGGCACTGCTGCTGGCGTACGTCTTCCTGCGCAGTTTGCGGCGGGCGAGGGTGTACGTCCCGGGGAGCGAACTCGCCGCCCGGGCGGGCGCCGTGGTCGCACTGTTCGTCGCGGTGACCGCCGGCCTCGCGTGGGCCGGGCACGAGGCGATCACCTTCGACGGCGGGAAGCTGGGCTCCGGCGGCGCTTCCGACGGCGGCGTCGAGCTGCCCGGCATCGGCGACGTCGACCTTCCTGACGTGGACGTTCCGGGCGTCGGTGACCTCGGCGGGCTGCTGCCGGACCGGTTGGGCGACCTCGTGGACGCACAGGCGTCGGTCGGCTACCGCGTCGAGACGGGTCCTTCGCTGCTCGCGGCGCTGGTGTGGGTCGTCGGGGTGCTGGTCATCGCGCTGCTGGCGGGGCGGCGGGCACCGCTGCCGCGCTCCTTGGACGGACTGGTCCGCCCGCTGCGGCCGGCCGCTTCGGCGCTGGTCTCGGTGGCCGTCGTCGCCGTGCTCGCCGGGTACGCGGCTGCGGGGTACGCGGCGATCGGCGACGAGAACCCGAAGCTGATCGCCGGCTCCGCGCTGCTCGGCGCCCCGAACGGGGTGTGGCTGGGCATCCCGCTGGGGCTGTTCGTGCCGTGGGAGGGCCGGGCCGACGGTGACCTGGCGCGCCTGCTGCCGGATCCGTTGGACGAGTACCTGCGCGTATCGGGGGACGAGCCCGTGACCGTCGCCCGACTGGCGGAACTGGACGGGGCGGTGTGGCTGCTGGCGGTGGCGACCGCCGTGATGATGCTGCACACGGGGGTCCTCGCGGCGGCGCGCACCCCGCTCGGGCCGGGGGGCACGGGCGCGACGGGCGGCGCGCTCGGGTTCGCGGCGCGGTGCGCGCTACGGCTCGGGGCGCTGGGCGCGCTGGCGCTGCCGCTCGCGGTGTGGCTGACGGGCGTCTCCGTCGGCGCCTCGCTCTCGGTCCTCGGCGTCGACGCGTTCGGGGCAGCCGTCGAACTCCACGGCGACCTCGGTGCGGCGGCGCTGCTCGGTGCGGCGTGGGGGGCGGGAGCCGGCGGGGCGGGGGCGCTGCTGGTGCACGCCGCCGTCCGACGGGGTGCGGCGCTACGGGCAGCGGCGGAAGGGCCCATCGCTCAGTCGTACGATCCGGGGCCATACGATCCGAGCGCTCCCTACCGGCCGCCGAACCCGGACACCAACCCCTATCTGCGCCGTCCCCCACCGCCGGAGGAGGGCGGTCGGGGCGACCGGGAGCCCGCTGGCTGACCTGCGCGCGGCGGGCCTGACGGTGTCCAGCAGCCGGGACGCGTCGTCTCGCCGTAACCTTTCGCGGTTACGGTGGAGACACCATGAGCGCTTCGCAGAATTCCGACGTACGTACCCTTCTGGTGAAGATCTTCGGGAAGGACCGGCCGGGGATCACCGCAGGACTGTTCGACACACTCGCGGCCTATGCGGTGGACGTCATCGACATCGAGCAGGTCGTCTCACGGGGCCGGCTGGTGCTGTGCGCCCTGGTCAGCGCGCCGACACGGCCGGGCGACGAGGGCGATCTGAGGGCCACCGTGCACAGCTGGGCCGAGTCCCTGAAGCTCCAGGCGGAGATCATCTCGGGCACGGGGGACAACAGGCCGCGCGGGAGCGGGCGTTCCCACGTCACGGTGCTCGGCCATCCGCTGACCGCGGAGTCGACCGCCGCCATAGCGGCGCGGATCACCGAGACCGGCGGGAACATCGACCGCATCTTCCGACTCGCCAAGTATCCGGTGACGGCCGTGGAGTTCGCGGTCTCGGGCGCGGAGACGGAGGCGCTGCGGACCGCGCTGGTGACCCGGGCCGCGCAGATCGGGGTCGACGTGGCCGTGGTCTCGGCGGGGCTGCACCGCCGGGCCCAGCGGCTGGTCGTCATGGACGTCGACTCCACGCTGATCCAGGACGAGGTCATCGAGCTGTTCGCGGCCCACGCGGGCTGTGAGGACGAGGTCGCCGAGGTCACGGCGGCGGCGATGCGCGGGGAGTTGGACTTCGAGCAGTCGCTGCACGCCCGGGTGGCGCTGCTGGCGGGGCTGGACGCCTCGGTGGTGGACAAGGTGCGCTCCGAGGTGCGGCTGACCCGGGGCGCCCGGACGCTGATCCGTACGTTGAAGCGGCTCGGGTTCCAGGTGGGGGTCGTCTCGGGCGGCTTCACCCAGGTGACGGACGACCTGCAGGAGCGTCTCGGGCTGGACTTCGCCTCGGCGAACACCCTGGAGATCGTGGACGGCAAGCTCACCGGTCGGGTCACCGGGGAGATAGTGGACCGGGCGGGCAAGGCGCGGCTGCTGCGGAGGTTCGCCGCGGAGGCGGGGGTGCCGTTGGCGCAGACGGTGGCCATCGGCGACGGCGCGAACGACCTGGACATGCTGAACGCGGCGGGGCTGGGGGTGGCGTTCAACGCCAAGCCCGTGGTGCGGCAGGCGGCGCACACCGCGGTGAACGTGCCGTTCCTGGACACGGTGCTGTACTTGCTGGGCATCACCCGCGAGGAGGTCGAGGCCGCGGACGCCGAGAGCGAAGCGGCCGTCGAACACTGAGCCCCGCTCTCCCCCGCCCCCAGCCGTTCACGGGCCCCGGCGCACTTGTGCGCCGGGGCCCGTGGTGTCGGCCGGACGGGTCGCTCAGCCGTGCGGCGTCCAGAAGTCCGTCAGGGTGCCGACGCCGTGCTCGACGGACTTCCAGGAGCCGTTGAAGCCGACGACCGCGAAGGAGGCGGTGGGGAATCCGCTGCGGTTCATCCGGGGCAGCAGATCGCCCTCGACCTCGCCGGAGAGCGCGTCGGCCAGGGCGTGCATCCCGGGGTTGTGGCCGATGAGGAGGAGGTCCTTCACCTCGTCGGAGACCTCGTTCAGCACGGCGATCAGCTCGCCGAGCGACGCCTCGTACAACCGCTCCTCGTAGACGGTCTTGGGCCGGGAGGGCAACTCGCCGACGGCGAGCTTCCACGTCTCGCGCGTTCTGGCCGCCGTCGAGCAGAGGGCGAGGTCGAAGGCGATGCCGGAGTCCGCGAGCTTGCGGCCCGCGACGGGGGCGTCCTTGCGCCCGCGCTCGGCGAGGGGACGTTCGTGGTCGGAGACGTCCGGCCAGTCGGCCTTCGCGTGCCGGAGCAGGACGATCCTACGGGCTTCGGGAGATACGGAGGATCCAGAGGACGAGCCTCCGGAAGACGTGGCGACGCTCATGCTCTCCAGCTTCGCACGAAATGAGCCGACGGGCGCGGGGTGTTGGGCGTCGAAACCCGGGACCGAAGGGGGCGAAGGTGCAGGCCGGACGGCACTGCCCCGGCGGCCTCGGGCGGGCCCGGGATCAGTGGGACAGCAGGAACCTCAGGGAGTCCAGCAAGGGGCCGACCGCCGACTGGCCGCCCGGCGGCTGCGCCTGGGCCGGCTCGGCCATCAGGGCGAGCAGGATCACGAAGGCGAGGATCGGCAGCACCAGGCCCCACCAGGGCAGCCGGCTGCTGACGTGCTGGTGGACACCGCCCCGGACGGGGGTGGACGCGGGGCTGGGGGCCGACATGGACGCCTCCTCGGGGGCTCTGCGCAGGTCCGGCGGGATTGCTTCCACCGTACGGAGCACGCCCCGCGGAACCCATCCGGCAAGCCACCCACTTACCCCTGACCCTGGCCCCCTAGGGGATGGTGGGGCCAGCCCCACCATCCGGGTGTCAGCACGCCCCGGGCGCCAACTGTCGGATCAGGGCGAGGCGATGGTCGCGATGACGCCGACCACCACGAAGAAGCCGATCATCGTCGCGAAGACGAGCAGCAGCTTCTTCTGTCCGTTCTGGGGGTTCGGTTCGAGAACTGGTTGCATGGCCTCAGTCTCGCATCCCCGTCTCGTCCTCGATCGTGCGGTCCCTGCCCGCGAGCAGCCCGAGCGCGATCTGCGGCACCAGCAGCGCCGCCATCAGGGCGACCGGAAGGTCCCAGCCGCCGCTGTGCTCGTAGAGGACGCCCACCAGCAGCGGCCCGGGGATGGAGATCAGATAGCCGGTGGACTGGGCGAAGGCGGACAGTCGGACGACCCCGGCGGACGTCCGCGCGCGCATGCCGATCATGGTCAGGGCGAGCGGGAAGGCGCAGTTCGACAGGCCGAGCAGCAGGGCCCAGACCCAGGCGCCCTCGGCGGGGGCGAAGAAGAGGCCGGCATAGCCGGTCAGTCCGCTGAGGCCGAGGACGGCGGCGATGGGGCCCTGGGTCCTGAACCGGGTGGCGAGCCGCGGAATGACGAACGCGAGTGGCACGCCCATCACCATCGTGACCGCGAGCAGCAGTCCCGCCGTCTGGGCCGGCACCCCGGCGTCGCGGAAGATCTGCGGCATCCACCCCATCGTGATGTACGCACCCGTGGCCTGGAGGCCGAAGAAGCCGCCGAGCGCCCACGCCGTGGGGCTGCGCACGATCTTCCCCGCCGGCTTCACTGCCGGCTCTGCTGCGGACTTCACTGCCTGGTGCCCGGCCGACCGGTCGGGTTCGGCCGCCGGCTCGCGGACCGCGCGGGCCCGCCCGCGGTCGCGCAGGAGCAGGTACGTCCAGGGCACCACGGCGACCACGGCGAGCAGCCCCCACACCGCGAGCCCGGTCCGCCAGCTGCCGCCCAGCGCGCCCGTCAGCGGAACGGTGGCGGCAGCGGCCACCGAGGTGCCGATCGCCAGCCCCATCGAGTACAGCCCGGTCATGGTGCCGACGCGGTCCGGGAAGTACCGCTTCACGATCACCGGCATCAGGACGTTGCCGACGGCGATGCCGATGAGCGCGAGCGCGCTGGCGGCGAGGAAGCCGACCGCGCCCCCTGCGTACGGGCGCAGCAGCAGTCCGGTCGCGATCGCGACCAGGCCGGCGCAGACCACGGCGCCCGGCCCGAAGCGACGGGCGAGGCGCGGTGCGGCCACGCCGAAGACGGCGAAGGTGATCGCGGGCACGGACGTGAGGACGCCGGCGACGGCCCCGCTCATGTGGAGTCCGGTGCGGGCCTCCTCCAGCAGCGCGCCGAGGCTGGTGATGGCGGGGCGCAGGTTCAGCGCCGCGAGTACCACAGCGACCATGACGAGCCGTACGTACCAGACGGAGGGCCGCGCCGGGTCGCCGAGCTCGGGGCTCGCGGGCGCTGGGCGCGCGGGGCCGGCGGGCGGCTGCGTGCGCGACGGAGCCGCGGGTGGCGCGGCGGGCTCGGAGGGCGACATAGCACCATCATAGAATCATGGGATGATTGGTTGTCCAATGCGGTAGGCGCCATAATGATCCCGACCGCGGAGGCACCGGCCGTCACCGGCCGCACCGGTCTATCAGCTCGGCCCTGATCCAGCCCGATCCGCCAGAAGCCCCCTAGGAGCACTCATGTCGCTGACCTCCCCCAGGCGCTCGGGCCTCACCGATCAGGTGATCGCCCAGCTGCGGAACCAGATCACGTCGGGCGAGTGGCCGGTGGGCTCGCGCATTCCGACCGAACCGGAGCTCGTCGAGGAGCTGGGGGTCGCCCGCAACACCGTCCGCGAGGCCGTGCGCGCCCTCGCGCACAACGGTCTGCTGGACATCCGCCAGGGCTCGGGCACGTACGTCATCGCGACCAGCGAACTCGCCGGGGTGATGCACCGGCGCTTCGCGGACGCCGCGCCCCGGCACGTCGCAGAGGTGCGCTCCACGCTGGAGTCGACCGCCGCCCGACTGGCCGCGGAGCGGCGCACCGAGCGGGACCTCAGACAGCTCGACGCGCTGCTGGTCCGCCGCGAGCAGGCGTGGGCCAGCGGGGACGCGGCGCAGTTCGTCGCCGCGGACATCTCCTTCCACCTCGCGGTCGTCGCCGCGGCGCACAACGACGTGCTGGGCGAGTTGTACGCGGACCTGGGCGACGTGCTGCGGCAGTGGCTCGCCGACGACGTGGGCAGCGAACTGCGGCCGGAGCACCACATGGACCACGCCCGGCTCGTGGAGGCCATCCGGGCCGGTGACGGCGAGACCGCGGCGACGGAGGCGGCGAGCTACCCCTTCATGTGCCTCAGCCGTCTACAAGGGGCTGGTGGCTGACCCAGACCGCGCGGACCTCCTTCCAGCAGCGCTCGGTCAGCTCGCGGTACTGCGCGGGGCCGACGTCGGCGGGTTCGCTGTCCGCGTCCACGTCCCACCAGCGGTCGCACTCCACGTGGAGCCGGACCCGGTCGACGACGGGGTAGGGGTTGTGGCAGTACGCGAAGGCCCGGGAGCCCCGGACCTCGGTGCGGCAGTCGGCGCGGTACGTGCGCTGCCTCTTGCGTACTTCGAGGACCTCACGCGCCTCACGCTCTTCGCGTTCGTCGGCGGAGCCGTGTGCGCGCGCCGGGCCGTGTTCGTGGGACGCCGCCCGGGGCGTCGCCCACAGCAGGCCCCCCGACAGCGCCCCCGTCAGCACGGTCGCCAGGACCGGGGCGGGGGCGGCGCGCAGGATCGTCCGCACAGTACGCACAGCAGGGACCTCCTCGGCCGTACCGACGACCCGCGGGGCCGCTTCGGCTGCACCACAAGGGGGGTTGCTCCTCCACCCTCCCCCGCCGCGGCGCGGACCGCGCGCGCTGGGCGCCGAACGGGCGACGCCCCGCCCCCGCGCGCTGCGGGGAACGGGGCGTCGACGTCGTGCGCCGTCCGGCCGGGGGCTAGACGCCCATCGTGTGCACGCCGCCGTCGACGTGGACGACCGAGCCCGTCGTGCTGGGGAAGAAGTCCGACAGCAGGCCGACGATGCCGCGCCCCGCCGGGCCCGGGTCGGTCAGGTCCCAGCCCAGCGGCGCCCGCTCGTTCCACCCGTCCGCCAGGGTCTCGAAGCCGGGGATCGACTTCGCCGCCATCGACTTGAGGGGGCCGGCCGAGACCAGGTTGCAGCGGATGCCCTTGGGGCCCAGGTCGCGCGCCAGGTAGCGGTTGGTGGACTCCAGCGCCGCCTTCGCGACGCCCATCCAGTCGTAGACCGGCCAGGCGACCGTGGCGTCGAAGGTGAGGCCGACGACCGAGCCGCCGCGCTCCTCCATCAGCGGCAGACAGGCCGTGGCCAGCGCCTTGTAGGAGTAGGCGGAGACGTGGACGGCGGTGGAGACGTCCTCCCACTCGGCCTGGAGGAAGTTGAAGGCGTTCTGCGGGCCGAAGGCGATCGAGTGCACGATGCCGTCGAGCCCGGTGTCGTCGCTGGAGTGCTCGCGGATGCGGTCCGCGAGCCCGTCCAGGTGCTCCTGGTTGGTGACGTCCAACTCGATCACGGGCGCGGGCTTCGGCAGCCGCTTGGAGATGCGCTCGACGAGGGAGAGCCGGCCGAAGCCGGTGAGGATGACCTCGGCGCCCTCCTCCTGCGCCACCTTCGCGGCGTGGAAGGCGATCGAGGCGTCGGTGAGGACGCCCGTGACGAGGATGCGCTTGCCGGCGAGGATTCCGCTCATGTGATCAGTGACCCATGCCCAATCCGCCGTCAACGGGAATGACGGCTCCAGTGATGTACGAGGCGTCGTCGGAGGCGAGGAAGCGCACCGCGGCGGCGATCTCCTCCGGGCGTGCGTACCGGCCGACCGGCACCTGGGCGAGGATGCCCGCGCGCTGCTCCTCGGTGAGCGCCTGCGTCATGTCGGTGTCGACGAAGCCGGGCGCGACGACGTTGAAGGTGATGTTCCGCGAGCCGAGTTCGCGGGCGAGGGAGCGGGCGAAGCCGACGAGGCCCGCCTTGGACGCGGCGTAGTTCGCCTGTCCGGCGGAGCCGAGCAGCCCCACGACGGAGGAGATCAGCACCACGCGGCCCTTCTTGGCGCGCAGCATGCCCCGGTTGGCCCGCTTGACCACCCGGTAGGTTCCGGTGAGGTTGGTGTCGATGACGGAGGTGAAGTCCTCCTCGGACATCCGCATCAGCAACTGGTCCCGGGTGATGCCGGCGTTGGCCACCAGCACCTCGACCGGGCCGTGCTTCTCCTCGATCTCCTTGTACGCCTGCTCCACCTGCTCGGCGTCGGTGATGTCGCACCGGACGGCGAGGAAGCCCGTCGGCGGCTCACCGGACCGGTAGGTGATGGCGACCTTGTCGCCGGCGTCGGCGAACGCCCGGGCGATGGCGAGGCCGATGCCCCGGTTTCCTCCGGTGACAAGAACCGAGCGGCTCAACGGATCACCCTTTCGATAGCGGACGGGTCTCCCCCGTACTCCCCTCGAAACTATCGGTCTCGGGACGCTCCCGGAGAATCGGGGCCTGACAGCGCGTCCGGCACGGCGCTGTTGGATCCCTACAGAAGCGCCCGTGCGCCGCCCGGGGCGGACCGGGTGGTGAAAGCGGCTGGGCAAGCGCCGGGCGCTCGCGCGATGATCGGCACGACCGGTGCGGCGACCGAGGCTGCCGGTCACGACGAACAAGGAGACATTCGTGCCTCATTCCATCGACGCGTCGTTCACGGCGCTGCCGCTGAGGGCGCTGGCCGACGCGGCGCTCGCGCGGGCGCGGGCCCTCGGCGCCGACCACGCCGACTTCCGGCTGGAGCGCGTGCGCAGCGCGGCGTGGCGGCTGCGGGACGCCCGGCCGGCCGGTTCGTCGGACACCACGGACCTGGGGTACGCGGTACGGGTCGTGCACGGCGGCGCCTGGGGCTTCGCCTCCGGCGTCGACATGACCATGGACGCGGCGGCGCGGGTCGCCGGGCAGGCCGTGGAGATGGCGAAGCTGTCGGCGCGGATCATCGCGGCGGCCGGCTCCGACGAGCGCGTGGAGTTGGCGGACGAGCCGGTGCACGCGGACCGGACCTGGGTCTCCTCCTACGAGGTCAACCCCTTCGACGTCGCCGACGAGGAGAAGACGGCGCTGCTGGCGGGGTGGAGCAGCCGGCTGCTGGCCGCGGACGGGGTGGCGCACGTGGACGCCTCGCTGCTGACCGTGCAGGAGAACAAGTTCTACGCGGACACCGCCGGCACGGTCACCACCCAGCAGCGGGTCCGGCTGCACCCGGAGGTCACCGCCGTCGCGGTGGACGGCAGCACCGGCGAGTTCGACTCGATGCGCACGCTGGCGCCGCCGGCGGGCCGCGGCTGGGAGTACCTGACGGGCACCGGCTGGGACTGGGACGGCGAGCTGGAGCGGATCCCGGAGCTGCTGGCGGAGAAGATGCGGGCGCCCGGCGTCGAGCCCGGCCGCTACGACCTGGTGGTCGACCCGTCGAACCTGTGGCTGACCATCCACGAGTCCATCGGCCACGCCACCGAGTTGGACCGGGCCCTCGGCTACGAGGCGGCGTACGCCGGCACGTCGTTCGCCACCTTCGACCAGCTCGGCAAGTTGGCGTACGGCTCGTCCGTGATGAACGTGACCGGCGACCGCACCGCGGAGCATGGCCTGGCCACGATCGGGTACGACGACGAGGGCGTGGCGGCGCAGTCCTGGGACCTGGTCAAGGACGGCACGCTCGTCGGCTACCAGCTCGACCGCAGGATCGCGAAGCTGACCGGCCTCGGCCGCTCCAACGGCTGCGCCTTCGCGGACTCCCCCGGGCACGTGCCGGTGCAGCGGATGGCGAACGTCTCCCTCCAGCCGGCGCCGGGCGGGCTGTCCACCGAGGACCTGATCGGCGGGGTGGAGCGCGGGATCTACGTCGTCGGGGACCGCTCCTGGTCCATCGACATGCAGCGCTACAACTTCCAGTTCACCGGGCAGCGGTTCTTCCGGATCGAGAACGGCCGGCTCGCCGGGCAGCTGCGGGACGTGGCGTACCAGGCGACGACGACGGACTTCTGGGGCTCGATGGAGCAGGTCGGCGGTCCGCAGACGTACGTCCTGGGCGGCGCGTTCAACTGCGGCAAGGCCCAGCCGGGCCAGGTGGCCGCGGTCTCCCACGGCTGCCCGTCGGCCCTGTTCCGGGGCGTGAACATCTTGAACACCACGCAGGAGGCCGGCCGATGAGCCGTACCAGCAAGCCCCACGAGATCGTCGAGCGCGCGCTGGAGCTGTCCACCGCGGACGGCTGCGTCGTCATCGCGGACGAGGAGTCCACCGCGAACCTGCGGTGGGCGGGGAACGCGCTCACCACCAACGGCGTGACCCGGGGCCGTACGCTCACGGTGATCGCGACCGTCGACGGGGCGCGGGGCTCGGCGTCGGGCGTGGTGTCCCGCTCCGCGGTCACCGCCGCGGACCTGGAGCCGCTGGTGCGGGCGGCGGAGGCGGCGGCCCGGACGTCCGAGCCGGCGGAGGACGCGCAGCCGCTGGTGACCGGGGGCACGACGGCGCCCGGCTTCACCGAGGCGCCGGCCGAGACGTCGGCGGCGGTCTTCGCCGACTTCGCTCCGGCGCTCGGCGAGGCGTTCGCGCGGGCCCGGGCGGGCGGGCGCGAGCTGTATGGATTCGCCAACCACGAGATGACCTCCACCTACCTGGGGACGTCGACGGGGCTGCGGCTGCGGCACGACCAGCCGAACGGGACGCTGGAGCTGAACGCGAAGTCGCCGGACCGCGCGCGCTCGGCGTGGGCGGGGCGCGCCACCCGGGACTTCACGGACGTGGACCCCACGGCGCTGGACGAGGAGCTGGCGCGCCGGCTGGGCTGGGCGGAGCGCCGGATCGAGCTGCCGGCGGGCCGGTACGAGACGCTGTTGCCGCCGACGGCCGTGGCGGACCTGCTGATCTACCAGCTGTGGTCGTCCGCGGCGCGGGACGCGGCCGAGGGCCGTACGGTCTTCTCCAGGCCGGGCGGCGGGACCCGCGTCGGGGACACCCTGAGCCCGCTGCCGCTCACGCTGCGCAGCGATCCGCACGAGCCGGGCCTGGAGTCGTCGCCGTTCGTGATCGCGCACGCGTCGGGGGACGACGCGTCGGTGTTCGACAACGGGCTGCCGATCGCCGCCACCGACTGGATGCGGGCCGGGAAGCTGGAGCACCTGGTGACCACCCGGCACACCGCGGGGCTGACCGGTCTGCCGCTGGCGCCCGGCGCCGGGAACCTGATCCTGGACGGCGGGGACGGGCGGTCGCTGGACGACATGGTCGCGGCCACCGAGCGGGGGCTGCTGCTGACCTGCCTGTGGTACATCCGCGAGGTGGACCCGGCGACGCTGCTGCTGACCGGGCTCACCCGGGACGGGGTGTACCTGGTGGAGGGCGGCGAGGTGGTGGGCGAGGTGAACAACTTCCGCTTCAACGAGTCCCCCGTGGACCTGTTGTCGCGGGCCTCGGAGGCGGGCCGTACGGAGAAGACCCTGCCGCGCGAGTGGGGCGACTGGTTCACCCGGGCCGCGATGCCCGCGCTGCGGGTGCCGGACTTCCACATGAGCTCGGTCAGCCAGGGCGTATAGCCTCGGGCGTATAACCTCAAGGGGGCGGACCACGCGCGCGTGCGACGGTCCGCCCCTTCGAAATGCGTACCGGATGAGTACCGAAGCGAGTACCGAGGAGACACGAGAGACGTGACGGACATCGTCGACGAGCTGAAGTGGCGCGGGCTGATCGCCCAGTCCACCGACGAGGACGCACTGCGCAAGGCGTTCGCGGACGGGCCCGTCACGTTCTATTGCGGCTTCGACCCGACCGCGGCGAGCCTCCACGTCGGGCACCTGGTGCAGGTGCTGACCGTGCGCCGGCTCCAGCAGGCCGGGCACCGGCCGCTGGCGCTGGTGGGCGGGGCCACGGGCCAGATCGGTGACCCGCGGCCGACCGCCGAGCGCACCCTGAACGATCCGGAGACGATCGCGCAGTGGGTGGCCCGGCTGCGCGCCCAGATCGAGCCGTACCTCTCGTTCGAGGGCGACAACGCCGCGGTCATGGTGAACAACCTGGACTGGACCGCGGGCATGTCCGCGATCGAGTTCCTGCGGGACGTCGGCAAGCACTTCCGCGTCAACAAGATGCTCACCAAGGACTCCGTGGCCCGGCGCCTGGAGTCCGAGCAGGGCATCAGCTACACGGAGTTCAGCTACCAGCTGCTGCAGGGCATGGACTTCCTGGAGCTGTACCGGCGCTACGGCTGCACCCTCCAGCAGGGCGGCAGCGACCAGTGGGGCAACCTCACGGCGGGCCTGGACCTGATCCACCGCCTGGAGCCCGACGCCGAGGTGCACGCGCTGGCCACCCCGCTGATGACGAAGGCGGACGGCACCAAGTTCGGCAAGTCGGAGACGGGCACGCTGTGGCTCGACCCCGAGATGACCACGCCGTACGCGTTCTACCAGTTCTGGCTGAACACCGACGACCGGGACGTCGACCGGTACCTGCGCGTCCTCAGCTTCAAGAGCCGCGAGGAGCTCGAAGAGCTGGCGAAGCAGACCGCGGAGCGTCCGCAGGCGCGGGCGGCCCAGCGGGCGCTGGCCGAGGAGCTGACGACCCTGGTGCACGGCGCCGACCAGTGCGCCGCGGTGATCAACGCGTCGAAGGCGCTGTTCGGGCAGGGTGAGCTGGCGGAGCTGGACGAGCCGACGCTGCGGGCGGCGCTGTCGGAGCTGCCGCACGTCACCGTGGCCGAGCCGGGCGCGGTGGTCGACCTGTTCGCCGAGGTGGGGCTGGTCGCGAGCAAGTCCGCGGCGCGGCGCACGGTGAAGGAGGGCGGTGCGTACGTGAACAACGCGAAGGTCACCGCCGAGGACGCGGTCGTCAGCCGGGACGAGCTGCTGCACGGGCGCTGGCTGGTGCTGCGCCGGGGCAAGAAGAACCTCGCGGCGGTCGAGGTCGGCTGACCTCGTCGGCAGTCGCCCACCACGGGTCGGACGGGCTCGACCCGTCCGACCCGTGGTGCGTCGCGGAGTCGCGGGATCGCGTCAGACCCGCTGTTTCTTGCCGCGGGTGGCCGCCCACGCCCGGTCCCCCAGGGCGACCAGGATGATCGCGGCGACGAGTTGGAACGCATGGCGGCTCCAGTCGAAGCCGGGGGTCTCCTCGACGCCGAACCCGGCCGCGATCCAGTTGCCGATCACGGCGCCCCCGATGCCGCAGATGGTGGCGAGCCACAGGGGGAGGTGCTGTTTCCCGGGCAGGATCGCCTTCGCGAGCAGCCCCAGGATGAAGCCCAAGATGATCGCCCACAGCCAGCCCATCGCGGCCTCCTCGTCCGGCCCCTGCGCCCGTGGGGCGCGCAAGGCCACTGCATCAGCAGTTACGCCGCCATTCTGGGCCTGTCCGTCATGGGCCGCATGTCGGGCGGCGAGGTGGCGTCCCCCGGTCTCGTGGCCGTACGGGGCCGGGCGTACGGTGGAACACGGCGTGACCGTTGGGGTCGCCGGGGACGACGGGCGGTGGGACGCGATGCGCAGACGGGTGGGCTCGGAGGTCTTCCGGATCACCGGGGCGCGACAGGGGCTCGCCGACGACGTGCGCGGACGCCAGCGCCGCTATGTGATCACCATGTCGGTGCGGACGCTGTCCTTCGTGGCCGGGGCCGTGCTGTGGAACGTGGAGCGGCACGTGGCCGTGGTGGCGATCGTGCTGGGCATGCTGCTGCCCTACGTCTCGGTCGTGATCGCCAACGCGGGTCGCGAACGGCCGCCCTCGCTGCCGTCGACCTTCGTGTCCGCCGCGCCTCGTCCGATGCTCGAAGGCGACGCCGGCGGAGGTCACGCCGCAGGCTCCCACCGGGCTCAGGAAAAGCGCAACTGAATAGTGAAGTTCCGGTGCACCGCGGGCCGTTACCCGTGACATACTTCCTACGCGCTCCGCATCCCCCGTCGGAGCGATGGACCGACGCCGGGCAGCTCCCCCCGTGGCTGCTCGGCGTCGCCGTTGTACGGGGCCCCGCGCCGGCGGCGCGTTCGCGGCGGGGGAGAATGGGCCGGTGATCTTCGACCCGGTCAACGACGAGAACCCGATCTGCTCCGCCAAGGGCTGCCGTGCGGCGGCGGTGTGGGTGCTGGCCTGGAACAACCCCAAGCTGCACACCCCGGAGCGGCGCAAGACCTGGATCGCCTGCGACGACCACCGGCAGCACCTCGCCGACTTCCTCGACGTCCGCGGCTTCCTGAAGGAGGTCGTCACCCTCACGGAGTGGAACGCCCGCCCGGGCGGCACCGCGTAGACGGCGACTAGGGCGCTTCTGACGGATCAGGCTGGATCAGGGTGGGGGTCCCTCCCACGCCCTCCGGGCGTAGGGGGAGGGGTGCCAGGGCACGCGAGCCCAGCAAGGTCCATCAGAAGCGCCCTAGCGGCGCAGCGGGGTCGGTTGTTCGACGCGGGCCAGTTTTTGGGGGTTGCGCACCGCGTAGAGGCCGGTGACCAGGCCGTCGTCGATGCGTACGGTCACGACGGTGTCGACCTCGCCGTCGAGCCGGAGGATCAGCGCCGGGTGGCCGTTGACCTGCGCCGGTGTCAGTGCGGCCGTGGCGCCGAACTTGCCGATGCCGGCCATCAGTTCGGCCACCGGACCGGCTCCCACGACGGGGGCCAGCACCGCCTGCACGACTCCCCCGCCGTCGCCGAGGAAGACGACGTCCGGCGCGAGGACGTCGAGCAGGGCCTGGAGGTCACCCGTCGCGACCGCTCCGTGGAACGCCCGGATCGCCTCCCGGGTCCGGGCCGGGGACACCGCGCCGCGCGGTCGACGTGCCGCGACGTGTCCCCGTGCCCGGTGCGCAATCTGGCGTACCGCGGCCGGACTCTTGTCGACGGCGTCCGCGATCTCGTCGTAGCCGAGGTCGAAGACGTCGCGGAGCACGAAGACCGCGCGCTCGGTCGGGGCGAGGGTCTCCAGCACCAGCAGCATCGCGGTCGAGACGCTGTCGGCCAGTTCGACGTCGTCGGCGACGTCGGGCGTGGTGAGGAGGGGCTCGGGCAGCCAGGGTCCGATGTAGGACTCCTTGCGCCGACGCAGGGTGCGCAGCCGGGTCAGCGCCTGGCGGGTGGTGATGCGGACCAGATAGGCGCGCCGGTCCCGTACCGCGTCGAGTTCGACGTCCGCCCACTTCATCCAGGTCTCCTGGAGGACGTCCTCCGCGTCGGCGGCCGAGCCGAGCATCTCGTAGGCGACGGTGAACAGCAGGTTGCGGTGGGCGACGAACGCCTCGGTGGCGGGGTCCGTACGGGGTTCCCGGGCGGGTGGCCCGGCCCGGTGTTCCGCTCGTTCGCCGTGCGCTCCCATGGTGTTCTCCCGTCCGTCGAAGCCGTATCGGTGTCGTCCGTGCCGCGCACAAGACGCCGGCCGGCACCGCCCCGTGACAGCCTCGGCCAGTGGCGCTCGTCACACTCCGCGGCTGTCACAGGGTGTGGGGCGGCGGCATCTCCATGTCCGTCACGACGCCGCGGGAACGATCCGCGCGGCAGGCAACTCCACGAGTGAGGACGACGTCATGGAACCCCGTTTCAACCTGTTCGACAGCCCGACCGCCGCGAGGATCGCCAAGCGGTTCTACAACGTGTCGTCGGTGCTGGAGCAGTCGACGCTGCCGAAGGCGCTGAGGGAGTTGGTGGAGCTGCGGGTCGGGCAGCTCAACGGCTGCGGCTTCTGCGTGGACGTGCACACCAAGGAGGCGGCGGCTGCCGGCGTGAGCTCGGTCCGGCTCAACCTGGTCGCCGCGTGGCGCCACAGCACGGTCTTCACCGAGGCCGAGCGGGCCGCGCTGGCGCTGGCGGAGGAGGGCACCCGGCTCGGTGACGAGGGCGTGTCCGACGCGACGTGGGCCCAGGTGCGCAAGCACTACGACGACGACCAGGTGGGTGCGCTGGTCTGCCTGGTCTCCCTGATCAACGCGGCGACGCGGATGAACGTGATCGTGCACAACCCGGGGGGTTCGTACGAGCCCGGGATGTTCTCCGCGCTGTCGAACTGAAGGGCCGTGCCGTCGGACGGAGGGGGTCGCACGGACCGGCTCAGCCGCCGATGGCGGACATGGGGCGGTCCGGCTGGAGGAAGGTGGGGTCGTCGAGCCCCGAGCCCGCCTTCTTGCCCCACATCGCGAGCCGCCAGATGCGGGCGATCTCCCCGTCCGGCTCGCCCGAGCGCAGGGCTTCGCGCAGATCGGTCTCCTCTCGGGCGAACAGGCACGTGCGCACCTGTCCGTCGGCGGTGAGCCGGGTGCGGTCGCAGGCGGCGCAGAAGGGACGGGTGACGGAGGCGATCACACCGACCCGGTGGGGGCCGCCGTCCACGATCCAGCGCTCGGCGGGCGCGGAGCCGCGCTCCTCGCCGGGCTCGGGGGCGAGGGCGAAGCGGGTGCGCAGCGAGGCGAGGACGTCACCTGCGGTGATCATGCCGTCCCGCTTCCAGCCGTGCTGGGCGTCCAGCGGCATCTGCTCGATGAACCGCAGTTCGTAGTCGTGGGCGACGGCCCAGGCGAGCAGGTCGGGGGCCTCGTCGTCGTTGAGGCCGGGCATCAGCACGGCGTTCACCTTGACGGGGGCGAGGCCGGCGGCGCGCGCGGCGCCCAGTCCGTCGATCACGTCCTGGTGGCGGTCGCGCCGGGTGAGGGTCTTGAAGACGTCGGGCCGCAGGGTGTCCAGGGAGACGTTCACCCGGTCGAGTCCGGCGCTCTGGAGGGCGGCTGCGACGCGGCCGAGCCCGATGCCGTTGGTCGTCAGCGAGAGCTGGGGGCGGGGGTCGAGGGCGGCGCAGCGCTCCACGATCCCGACGAGCCCGGGCCGCAGCAGGGGCTCGCCGCCGGTGAAGCGGACCTCGGTGATGCCGAGGTCGGTGACGGCGATGCGGACCAGCCGGACGATCTCGTCGTCGGTGAGGAGGTCCGGTTTGGCCAGCCACTGGAGCCCTTCTTCGGGCATGCAGTAGGTGCACCGCAGATTGCACCGGTCCGTCAACGAGACCCGTAGGTCCGTGGCGGTCCGGCCGTAGGTGTCGACGAGCACGTTCGGCCCCTCCCCCGACGAGACGAAGACGGCTGGTACACGAGGTACCGCTGCTTCGTACGAGCCTACGCCAGACGTACGACAGCACGCGTAGTCACGGTGCTGCCACACGTGGCGCGGCCGTGTCGTAGGACCCTACGAAGTCCTGCGGCACGGCCGCGGTCCGGTGGCCGGTGCGCTATGCGATCACCGGTGCGCCGGGGTCGGTCAGTGGGCGCCGACGCCGGTGAGGGACTTGACCTCCAGCTCCGCGTACTTGCCCTTGTCGGGCTTCTCCTTGGTGAGGACGGAGCCGAGCCAGCCGAGCAGGAAGCCCAGCGGGATGGAGACGATGCCCGGGTTCTCCAGCGGGAACCAGTAGAAGTCGGCGTTCTTGAACATCGACGTCGGCTTGCCGGAGACCACCGGCGAGAAGAGGACCAGGACGACGGAGGAGATCAGTCCGCCGTAGATGGACCAGAGGGCGCCCTGGGTGGTGAACCGCTTCCAGAAGAGGCTGTAGAGGATCGTCGGCAGGTTCGCGGACGCGGCGACGGCGAAGGCGAGGGCGACGAGCCCGGCCACGTTCAGGTCGCGGGCGAGGGCGCCGAGCGCGATGGAGACGATGCCGATGGCGACGGTGGCCCAGCGTGCGGCGCGGACCTCCTCCTTCTCGGTGGCCTTCCCCTTGCGGATGACGTTGGCGTAGATGTCGTGGGCGAAGGACGACGACGAGGCGAGCGTGAGGCCGGCGACGACGGCGAGGATGGTGGCGAAGGCCACCGCGGAGATCACCGCGAGCAGGATCGCTCCGCCGGCGGAGTCGGTGCCGCCGATGTGCAGGGCGAGCAGCGGGGCCGCGGTGTTGCCCGCCTTGTTGGACTCGCTGATCTCGGCGGGTCCCACGATCGCCGCGGCGCCGAAGCCGAGGGCGATGGTCATCAGGTAGAAGGCGCCGATGATGCCGATGGCCCAGTTGACGGACTTCCGGGCGGCCTTGGCGGTGGGGACGGTGTAGAACCGGATCAGGATGTGCGGCAGTCCCGCGGTGCCGAGGACGAGGGCGATGCCCAGGGAGATGAAGTCCAGCTTCGACGTCTCCGTGGCGCCGTACTTCAGGCCCGGCTCCAGGAAGGACGCGCCGTGGCCGCTCTTCTCCGCGGCGGTGCCGAGGAGGTCGGAGATGTTGAAGTTGAACTTCAGCAGCACGAGGAACGTGATGAGGAGCGTGCCGGCGATGAGGAGCACCGCCTTGACCATCTGGACCCAGGTGGTGCCCTTCATGCCGCCGATGGTGACGTAGAGGATCATCAGGATGCCGACCAGGGCGACGATCAACACCTTGCCGGCGTCGTTGGTGATCCCGAGCAGGAGGGAGACCAGGACGCCCGCGCCGGCCATCTGGGCGAGCAGGTAGAAGATCGACACGACGATGGTGGAGGTGCCGGCTGCGGTGCGGACCGGGCGCTGGCGCATCCGGTAGGCGAGGACGTCGCCCATGGTGAAGCGGCCGGAGTTGCGCAGCGGCTCGGCGACCAGCAGCAGGGCGACGAGCCAGGCCACCAGGAAGCCGATGGAGTACAGGAAGCCGTCGTAGCCGAAGAGGGCGATGGCGCCGGCGATGCCGAGGAACGACGCGGCGGACATGTAGTCGCCGGAGATCGCCAGCCCGTTCTGGAAGCCGGTGAACTGACGGCCGCCGGCGTAGAAGTCGGCGGCGCTCTTGGTCTGCCGGCCGGCCCAGACGGTGATGATCAGGGTGGCGACGACGAAGAGGCCGAACAGGGTGATGATCAGCGGCCGGTGCTCGCTGGTCGCGTTCTCGGCGGCCAGGACGACCGCGTCGTACTCGACGGCGGGGTAGGTGGCGCTCATGCGTCCGCCTCCATGCGGGACTTGATGGACTCGGCCAGGGGGTCGAGCTTGGCGGCGGCGTGGCGGGAGTAGAGCCAGGCGATGAGGAAGGTGGTGGCGAACTGGGCGAGGCCGAAGACGAGGGCGACGTTGATGTGGCCGATCACCTTGGTGCCCATGAAGCCGCCCGCGTAGTTCGACAGCAGGACGTACAGCAGGTACCAGGTGACGAACGCGACGGTCAGGGGGAAGGCGAAGGAGCGGTGGGCGTGGCGCAGTTGACCGAACTCTTCGCTCTGCTGGACCTGGACGAACGTCTCGGTGCTGGGCTGAGCGGGTGCGGGGACCGTGTCGCCCGGGGGCGGGGGCGGGGGTGCGTCGGTAGTCACGGAATCTCCTCGTGACGCGGGCGTCGTCGGAATGGACAAAGCGGACCTTCGTTCCACGGGGTCAGGGGCGGTTTGATGTTGCTCCACCCCCTGACAACGGCACGGGGAGCACGCCGGGCCGGTTCAACTTCGGTCTTTTTTCTTGGAGCTTTCTTTCGTTTTTCCGCTCGAACGCATTGATGACGACCAAGATCAACGATAGTTTCGCTCGTCATGTACCCGCCCAAAAAGCACACCGTGCCGGACGGGTGGACACCAGTGTTTCGACACCGATGATGTGGAGAACCCATGGCTCATCCGGGATCCAGACGACGGCGTGTCATCGCCCTGCCCGCCGGTCTGGCGCTCACGGCCTCGCTCGGCTTCCTCCCCGCGGGGGCCGCGACCGCCGCCCCGGCCGCGGAGGGCGCACCGGCGGTCAAGGCCGTCTCGACCGACGGTCCCAAGCTGTCGTACGTGGTGAACGTGAAGGGCGGCCACGGGGTCGCCAAGTCGGTCAAGAAGGCGATAGCCGCGGCCGGCGGCACGATAGTGACGTCCTACGACCAGATAGGCGTCATCGTCGTCCACTCCCAGAACCCGGCCTTCGGGCCGACGATCCGCGCGGTCAAGGGCGTGCAGTCGGCGGGCGCCACCCGCACCGCGCCGATCGCCGCGGCCAAGGACACCGCGATCGACTCCGAGCGCCCGCTGACCTCCCAGGAGGCCGCTGCGGCGGCCCGGATCGCCGACGGCGGCCAGGACCCGCTGGAGCCGCTGCAGTGGAGCCTGCCCGCCATCAAGGCGGATAAGGCGCACGAGCGCACCCTGGGCAGCAAGAAGGTCACGGTCGCCGTCATCGACACCGGTGTCGACGACACCCACCCCGACCTGGCGCCCAACTTCGACACCCGCGCGTCGGCGAACTGCGTCACCGGCAAGGCGGACACCACGCCCGGCTCCTGGCGTCCCGGCCCGACCGAGTCCGACCACGGCACGCACGTCGCGGGCACCATCGCCGCGGCCAAGAACGGGGTTGGCGTCACGGGCGTCGCGCCCGGCGTGAAGGTCTCCGGCATCAAGGTGTCCAACCCCGACGGGTTCTTCTACACGGAGGCCGTGGTCTGCGGCTTCATGTGGGCCGCGGAGAACGGTGTCGAGGTCACCAACAACAGCTACTACGTCGACCCGTGGCTGTTCAACTGCCGCAACGACGCCGACCAGGCCGCGCTGGTGGACGCGCTCGCCCGGGCGACGCGGTACGCGGAGCGCAAGGGCGCGGTGAACGTGGCCGCCGCCGGCAACTCGCGGATGGACCTCGCAGCCGACGAGCTCACCGACACCACGAGCCCCAACGACAGCACCGAGGTCACGCGGACCATCGACCCGAGCGAGTGCCTGGACATCCCGACGCAGCTGCCGGGCGTCGTGACGACGTCCTCGCTGGGCGCGAAGGGGCTGAAGTCGTCGTTCTCGAACTACGGCAACGGCGTGGTCGACATCTCCGCGCCGGGCGGTGACTCCACCCGCTACCAGGCGCCGGAGGGCCCGGCGGTCGACGGCCGCATCCTGTCCACGCTGCCGAACGGCGGGTACGGCTACAAGGCCGGTACGTCGATGGCCTCGCCGCACGTCGCGGGCGTGGCGGCGCTCATCAAGTCGAAGCACCCCTACGCTTCGCCGGCGGCCGTGAAGGCGCTGCTGGCCGGGCAGGCGGACGACCGCGAGTGCACCAACCCGTACGACATCAACGGGGACGGCGTGGTCGACGCGGTGTGCGAGGGCGACGTCCGGAAGAACGGCTTCTACGGCGAGGGCGTCACCGACGCGCTCGACGCGGTCCGCCGCTAGCAGCGCCCCGGGGTGCGGGCCTCTTTGTGGGGCCCGCACCTCTGTTCTGCGACTTCTGCGGCCTCTGCGGCCTCTGCGGCTGACACCCTCGCCGTTTCCCCGCGCGAACACTGGTCTCTGCGGCCCGGTGTGGGGTGCTCGCGCAGGGAAACCGCGAGAAGGTTTCCGCTACCGGACGGGCGGAGTCGGGGTGTGGGGCTCCGCGTGGGTCAGGACGCCCAGTGTCAGGAGCAACTGGCCCGCGCCGTAGATGAGCATGATCCAGACGTCCGGCACCGGCGGCTGCGGCCACTCCGCCACACCGCTCGCGATGATCAGGTCCGAGACCAGGAAGAACAGACCGCCCAACCCCGCCACGCGCCCCAACGCACTCGCGCGCCAGGCCATCGCGGTCAGCAGCAGCGCGTACCCGGCGACGGGGATCCTGAGGTCCGCCGGCAGCCCCGGCCACAGCAGCGCCACCGCGACGACGAGCGCCAGCCCGTACGCGGGGGCGAGCGCCGCAGGAGGGCGGGCCCCCTCGCACGTACGGCGGAACAGCACCAGGTAGCAGACGTGGCCGACCGCGAAGGAGCCCATTCCGGCGAGGAAGGCCCACTCCGCGCCGGAGAGCAGGAACACGTCGCCGCCCCAGCCGAACAGCAGCGCCGCGACCAGCAGCCGCGGCCCGCCCCGTAGCAGCACCAGGGCGACGAGCAGCGGCATGAGGAGCGGTTTGGCGATCCAGTGGCCCTTCTCCGCGTCGACGACGAGCGAGCCGAGGTCGACGAGGAGCACGAGGGCGAAGACGGTGAGCAGCACGCGGCGCACGGTCTGCGCCGACAGGGCCGCGGTGGAGGTGGGTGGGGTGGTCACGCGGCACGTCCCTGGGTGAGCTGAGGGGTGGTCGAGGCGTCGTCGCCGGACGTCGAAGGGCCGGGCGGAGCGGACGCCGGCTGCCACCCCGGCCCGCGGAACACCCGCCCCGCGCGCTCGCGCCACGTCGTCGCCGCCCGGACGTCCCGGGCGATCGCGGCGTACTCGTGGGTGGCCACGCGCAGCGGGTTGTACGTGTCGATGTCCTTGGTCAGCCCGTACACGGGCCGCTCGGTCTCCGCCACGAAGGAGCCGAAGAGCCGGTCCCAGACGATGAGGATGCCGCCGAAGTTGCGGTCCAGGTAGCCGCCCTGCGAGGCGTGGTGCACCCGGTGGTGCGAGGGCGTGTTCAGTGCGTACTCGAAGGGCCGCGGCAGCTTGCCGACCCGCTCGGTGTGCACCCAGAACTGGTACACGAGGTTGGTCGAGGAGCAGAAGGCGACCGCGGCCGGGTGGACCCCGAGCGCGACCATCGGCAGATAGAACGGCCACACCGTCCAGGTGGTCCAGGGCTGGCGCAGCGCGGTGGTGAAGTTGAACTTGCGGCTGGAGTGGTGGACCACGTGGCAGGCCCACAGCACCCGGACGACGTGGTGGCCGCGGTGCGACCAGTAGTAGAGGAAGTCCTGCGCGAGCAGCATCAGCAGCACGGTCCACCACAGGACGGGGACCCTGAGCGGGGTCAGCTCGTACACCGCCGTGTAGACGGCCACGATCGGCACCTTCCACAGCAGGTCGAAGGCCAGGCTGCCGAGCCCCATGGTGAGGCTGGTGGCGGTGTCCTTGGCGCCGTAGCCCGCCGCGTCCTCGTCCGGACGGAGCCGGTGGCTGACCATCTCGACCACGGTGAGCAGAACGAACGCGGGGACCGACCACAGCACGACATCGGGCAGGTTGGGCATGGCTGCACCGTAGGTGCGGCGCCCGGGCCGCGACTAGACGTTGTTACCCACAAGTATGCGAGACGAATTGTCAGCAGGCTTTGGTGACTTCCGCCAATGACCCACCAATGACCCACCGATGCCCCCACCCATGCCCGCCCGCCGGAGCTCAGCCGCCGACCCCCACCGCGCCGAGCAGGGACCCCGCCGCGTACGTGACGCCCATCGCGAGCGCTCCCCCGGCCACGTTCCGCGCCACCGCGGGCCCCAGTCGCGCCGCGCCCAGCCGGGCGCTCCACCAGCCGGTGAAGGCGAGGGCCAGCAGCACCGAGCCCACGGTCACCGCCAGCCGTACGGACGCCGGCGGCAGCACGATCGCCAGCAGGGGCAGCAGCGCGCCCACGGTGAAGGCGAGGAAGCTGGCGCCGGCCGCGTGCCAGGGGTTGGCCAGGGCGTCCGGGTCGATGCCCAGCTCCACGCGCGCGTGGGCGCGCAGGGCGTCGCGCTCGGTGAGCTGGACCGCGGCCTCCCGGGCGACCTCGCGCGACAGGCCGCGCTGCGTCAACAGCCCCGTCAACTCCTCCAGTTCCGCCTCCGGCTCCTCCCGCAGCTCCCGCTTCTCGACCGCGAGCGCGGCCCTCTCGGAGTCGCGCTGGGTGGAGACGGAGACGTACTCGCCCGCCGCCATGGACATGGAGCCGGCGAGCAGTCCGGCGAGGCCGGAGGTGAGCAGGGTCCCCCGGTCGCCGGTCGCGCCGGCGACGCCGACGACCAGCCCTGCGGTGGACACGATGCCGTCGTTGGCGCCGAGCACGGCGGCGCGCAGCCAGTTGAGCCGGGTGCCCATGCCGGAGGCGTGGGGCTCGTGGTGGGGGCCGGCGCCGCCCGGGTCCGGGGCGGGGAGTTCGTCGTGCGTCACCCCGGGAGGTTCCCACCGATGGGGCCCCCGCACCCGCACCGACCCGCCCCGGGAGGAGCGCGGGCGGGTCGGCGTACTGGTGGGGCATCTGTCGACCCGCCAGTTCCACGGCTCGTCACCTCGGCTGCGCCGAAGCGGAAGAAGGGCGCGGGGGCGCGGCGGGAGCGGCGGCGCCGACAGGGCTGTCAGTGCCGCCCCGTATTCTCTGTGACCATGCTCGACGACAGGACGACGGCAGCGGCACACTGGCCCACCGCATACCCCCAGGGGTATGCGGTCGTCGACGTGGAGACCACCGGTCTCGCCCGGGACGACCGGATAGTGTCCGCCGCCGTGTACCGCCTGGACGCCCACGGCGACGTCGAGGACCACTGGTACACCCTCGTCAATCCGGAGCGCGATCCGGGCCCCGTGTGGATCCACGGCCTGACCCAAGAGGTCCTGGTCGACGCCCCCCTGTTCGTCGACGTCGCCGACGCGTTCTCCGAGCGGCTGGCCGACCGGGTGCTCGTCGCGCACAACGCCATCTTCGACTGGTCCATGATCGCCCGGGAGTACGCGCGCGCCAGCCGCACCGCCCCCGTGCGCCAGCGGCTGTGCACCATCGCCCTCGCCAAGGAGCTCGCCCTCCCCCTGCCCAACCACAAACTGGAGTCGCTCGCCGCGCACTTCGGCGTCGTGCAGCGACAGGCCCACCACGCGCTGGACGACGCACGGGTGTTGGCGGAGGCGTTCCGGCCGAGCCTGCACGCCGCCGCGCGCGACGGGGTGCGGCTGCCGCTGCTGGAGTGCCGCCCGCTCACGGAGTGGTCGGACGGCCCGCCCCGGCCGCGCGTCGGCCATCAGCCCTCGTACGGACACCGGCCCGCGGGCGCCCCGTCGTACGGAGGGACGTGGCGGACCTCGCGGAAGCGGCCCGCCTGCCCTTATCCGAATCCGGGGCGGTACGAGACGGGGCAGCCGCTGAAGCAGGGCATGCGGGTGGCCTTCTCGGGCGACACCTCCGTCGAGCGCGACCTCCTGGAGGACCGGGCCTTCGACGCCGGGCTGCACATCGCCTCCAGCGTCTCCCGGCTGACCAGCCTGCTGGTCACCAACGACCCGGACTCGGCCACCTCCAAGACGCTGAAGGCGAAGACGTACGGCACTCCGGTCATGGACGAGGCCGCCTTCACCCAGCTGCTGCGGGACGTGGCCCCGGCGGACGAAGACGGCAGGGGCGGAGGGTAGGGCACGGGCGGCGACGAGGGCGCGGCCGGCCCGGGAAGGGGCCCCACCTCCGGGCGCCGGAGCGGCGGCAGGTACCGTCGATCCGTGTACCGCTTCCTGTTGACCCGGCAGTGGGTGATCCTCACCCTCATCGGGCTCGTCCTCATCCCCACGATGATCGAGCTGGGCTTCTGGCAGTTCAACCGCCACGAACGCCGGGTCGACCAGAACGCGATGATCGCCCGCAACCTCGACGCCCCACCGGTGCCGATCGAGGAGCTCACCTCCCCCGGCCACACGGTCCCGCGCGAGGACAAGTGGCGCCGCACCACCGCCACCGGCACCTTCGACCCGGCGAACGAGGTCGTCGTGCGCCGCCGCACCGACGCGGACGAGCGGGTCGGCGCGCACGTGCTGACCCCGCTTGTCCTCACCGACGGACGGGTCGTCCTGGTCAACCGCGGCTGGGTCGCCACGCCCGCCGACCCCAAGGCGTACCCCGACGTCCCGCCCCCGCCCAAGGGCACGGTGACCGTGGTCGGCCGCCTCAAGGCCGACGAGACGACGAAGGCCAGCGGCATCAAGGACCTCGCGGGGCTGCCGCCGCGCCAGGTGATGCTGATCAACAGCGAGCAGCAGTCCAAGGCGCTGGGCAAGCCTGTGCTCGCCGGCTACGTCGAGCAGACCTCGCCCAAGTCCGCGGAGAACAACCCCAAGCAGATCCCGGACCCCGACCACGAGTCCATCGGCGCGCACATGGCGTACGCGATCCAGTGGTGGCTGTTCACCACGGCCGTGCCCGTCGGGTGGGTGGTCCTCGTCCGTCGCGAGGTCCGTGACCGGCGCGCGGCGGCGGCGCGCGAGACCAGCCAGCAGCCGGAGCCCGCGCACGCCTGAGGCGGGCCCGCCCCGCGTCAGCCCCCCCGTTCCTCACGCCCCGCCCGCCCCATCCGCCCCGAACGAGTGACGGCGCCACTCTGATTGGTTCGCGGACAAGACGGGAACACGCCAGAGCGTGACCCAACGCATCGAGGACTACGCCCTCATCGGCGATCTCCAGACGGCCGCGCTCGTCGGCATGGACGGCTCCATCGACTGGCTCTGCCTGCCGCGCTTCGACTCCGCCGCCTGCTTCGCCGCGCTCCTCGGCGACAAGGAGAACGGGCACTGGCGCCTGGCCCCCAAGGGCGCCACCCGCTGCACCCGACGGAGCTACGTCGACGACTCGCTCGTCCTGGAGTCCGTGTGGGAGACCCGGACCGGCACCGTCAAGGTCATCGACTTCATGCCGCAGCGGGACGTCACCCCCGACGTGGTGCGGATCGTGGAGGGCGTCAACGGCGAGGTGGAGATGGAGGCGGTGCTGCGGCTCCGCTTCGACCACGGCTCGATCGTGCCCTGGATGCGGCGCTCCGACGGCCACCGGGTGGCGGTCGCGGGGCCGGACTCGGTGTGGCTGCGCAGCGAGCCGCCGGTCAAGACGTGGGGGCAGCAGTTCAGCACGGTCTCGTCGTTCGCGGTCGCCGCGGACGAGCGGGTCGCCTTCGTCCTCAGCTGGCACCCCTCCCACCACCAGCGGCCGGACCTCGTCGACCCCCACGAGGCGCTCAGGTGCAGCCTGTCGGACTGGGCCCAGTGGTCCGACCGGTGCCAGGTCCGGGGCCGGTACCGGGACGCCGTGGTCCGCTCCCTGATCACGCTGAAGGCCCTGACGTACGGCCCCACCGGCGGGATCGTCGCCGCGCCCACGACGTCGCTGCCCGAGGAGATCGGCGGCGTACGGAACTGGGACTACCGCTTCTGTTGGCTGCGGGACTCCACCCTCACCCTGGGCGCCCTGCTCACCGCGGGCTACCAGGAGGAGGCCGCGGCGTGGCGCGACTGGCTGCTGCGGGCGGTGGCCGGCGACCCGGCGGACCTCCAGATCATGTACGGGCTGGCCGGGGAGCGCCGACTGCCCGAGACGGAGCTGCCCTGGCTCGCCGGATACGCCGGCTCCGCGCCCGTACGCACCGGGAACGCGGCGGTCGACCAGCTCCAGCTCGACGTGTACGGGGAGGTGATGGACTCCCTCTTCCTCGCCGCGCAGGAGGGCATCCCCAGCGAGCGGCACGCCTGGTTCCTCCAGCTCAGCCTGCTGGGCTTCCTGGAGTCGAAGTGGCGCGAGCCCGACGAGGGGCTGTGGGAGGTGCGCGGCCCGCGGCGCCACTTCGTGCACTCCAAGGTGATGGCGTGGGTGGCGGCGGACCGCGCCGTGCGCACCCTGGAGGCCGATCCGTCGCTGCGCGGGGACGTGGCGCGTTGGCGCACCATGCGGGACGAGGTGCACCGGGAGGTCTGCGAGAAGGGGTACGACCCGCGGCGCGGCACGTTCACCCAGTACTACGGCTCGCGCGAACTGGACGCGGCGACGCTGCTGATCCCCCGGGTGGGCTTCCTGCCGCCGGACGACCCCCGGGTCGTCGGGACGGTGGCCGCGGTCCGCGAGGAGCTGGGCTCCCCCGACGGCCTCGTCCGCCGCTACAGCACCGAGGGCACGGCGGTCGACGGGCTGCCGGGGTCCGAGGGCGCGTTCCTCGCCTGCTCGTTCTGGCTGGTGGACGCGGAGCGCATGACGGGGCGCACGGAAGAGGCGCGCGAGCTGTTCGAGCGGCTGCTCGCGCTCCGCAACGACGTGGGCCTGCTCGCCGAGGAGTACGACCCGGTGGCCGGGCGGCAGCTGGGGAACTTCCCCCAGGCGTTCAGCCACATCGCCCTGGTGAACACCGCCCTCGCCTTCGCCCACGAGGAGCAGGCAGGATAGGCCCATGGATCTTGGACTGAAGGACCGCGTGTACGTCGTCACGGGTGCGTCGCGGGGGCTGGGCAACGCGTCGGCACGGGCGCTGGTCGCGGACGGCGCGAAGGTCGTCATCACCGGCCGCGACGAGCGCACGGTCACGGACGCGGCGGCGGAGCTCGGGCCGGACGCGGTGGGCATCGCCGTCGACAACTCCGATGCGACGGGTGCGGAGCGGCTGGTCGCCGCGGCCCGTGCGCACTTCGGGCGGTTCGACGGCATCCTCATCAGCGTCGGCGGGCCGGCGCCGGGCTTCGTCTCCGACAACACGGACGAGCAGTGGCGGACCTCGTTCGAGTCGGTCTTCCTGGGTGCGGTGCGGTTGGCGCGGACCGCGGCGGAGGAGTTGGGCGAGGGGGGCGTCATCGGGCTGGTGCTCTCCAGCTCGGTGCACGAGCCCGTGCCGGGGCTCACCATCTCCAACGGCCTGCGGCCGGGGCTCGCCGGCTTCGCGAAGTCCCTCGCGGACGAGTTGGGCCCGCGCGGCATCCGGGTCGTCGGCCTGCTGCCGGCGCGCATCGACACGGACCGCGTGCGGGAGCTGGACGCGCTGACGGGGGACGCGGAGGCGGCGCGCGAGGGGCACGAGGCGCGGATCCCCCTGCGGAGGTACGGGGCGCCGGAGGAGTTCGGCCGCGCGGCGGCGTTTCTGCTGTCGCCGGCGGCGTCGTACGTGACGGGCGTGATGCTCCCCGTCGACGGCGGAGCCCGCCGCGGCTTCTAACCCACCCGCGCCTTCCCCTGCGGGTTGCGGCCTGCGGCCTCTCGCGCCGTTTCCCTGCGGGTGCGTTGGTCTCCGCGCCCCGGTGGTGGTTGTTCGCGCAGTTCCCCGCGCCCCTAAGACACCCCCGCCGTAACCCTGCGGGAGCGTTGGTCCCTGCGGACCATGGGTGGCTTGTCGCGCAGTTCCCCGCGCCCCTGGTGCCACATCCCGTGGTGCCTTACCTGCGGGGAAGTGGTCCTTGGGAGCGCTGTGGGTCCCCCGCGCTTGCTGGGCGTAGGGGGCGGAAGCCAATGCACCCGTCCGTAGCACCACGGCGGGGGTGTCAGGGGCGCTGGGGGTCCCCACCCACGCCCTCTGGGCGTAGGTGGGGTACCCCCGTGCCCGCAGGGCACAGCGGGAGGAACTGCGCGAGCAACCGACCACAGGCCGCAGAGACCCACGCTCCCGCAGGGTGACGGCGAGGGGTTTAGGGGCGGGGGGAACTGCGCGACAAGCCACCCACCGAGCCGCAGGAGCC
>NZ_JBEYTZ010000014.1:45248-198921 GCF_040643215.1 Streptomyces sp. NPDC047315
CCAACGCACCCGCAAGGAAACGGCGAGAGGTTTAGCGGCGCGGGGAACTGCGCGACAAGCCACCCACCGAGCCGCAGGAGCCAACGCACCCGCAAGGAAACGGCGAGAGGTTTAGCGGCGCGGGGAACTGCGCGACAAGCCACCCACCGAGCCGCAGGAGCCAACGCACCCGCAAGGGGGCAGCGGCTATGTCACGCGGCGGGGGGCGTGTTTGGAGGCGCGGAGGTGGGATTCCGTGGGGAGCGACGCCAGGCCCGCCGAGTCCCGCGCATGCGCAACCGCCTCCGACGTCAGGCGGTGCAACGTCCCCGCCGGCGAAGCGTGCGGCTCCAACATCAACCGCACCCGCGCCCGCGGCGCACCGCGCCGGCCCCGCAAGGTGATCGCCGCACGGGCGACCCCGTCCAAGGACTCCGCCTCGCGTTCGATGACGCCCTCCAGCGCTCGCCCCCTCAGCAGCGCGCCCTCGCCGTCGCCGCTGTCGACCAGCACCTCCGTGAGGCGGGCGCGGCGCAGTTGGGCCAGGAAGAGCCACAGGGCGAGCACGACGAGGACCGCGAGGGTCGCGATGACTGCCGGCCACCACCAGCCCTCGTCGCGCCAGCGCTCCCGGTCCGCCGTGCTCAGCAGCGCGTCGTCGGGGCCGTGCCAGGGCCACCAGGACGGCACGTGGAGCCCCGCGCCCGCGGCCAGCGCCGCGCCGCCGACGGCGATCAGGGCCAGTCCGGACAGGCCGAGCGCGACGCGGTTCACGGTCCGCAGCATCGTCGGCTCACCTCTTCTTCGCGGGCGTGCGGGACACCCGGACGTTGAGTGCGGGCGGCTTCGCCAGCCCGAGGTCCACGATCGCCGCGGCCAGCGCGGCGTCCACGTCGGTGCGGACGTCGTCGAGTTCGCGGAAGTGGGAGCGGGCCCGCACCGCCACCTTGGAGCGCCCCATGCTGACGCGTACGGACTGGACGCCGGGGACCTCCATGGCCCGGTCCCGCAGCACCAGCGCCGCCGCGTCGCGGGCGAGCCCGGCTCGTACGGACGGCTCGTCGCGGCGCATCGGCAGCAGCCACCGCAGCCCCGGGGTGAGGGCCATCGCGACGAGGCAGAGGCCCAGCGCGGTGACCGCGGCGGCGACCGCCAGCACCCACGGCTCGTCCAGTCGCCACCCCGCGAGGTCCTGCGCGGCGGCCCGGCGCCAGCTCATCGAGGGCCGGCCGGCGCGCACCGCCGCGACGTCGTACAGCAGGACCCCGGCGCCGCCGAGGACGACCAGTGCCACCAGCGCGGTCGGCACGCGCCGCACGGACCAGAAGCGCCGGGCCGCACCCCCGCCGGGCGGGGGGTCGTACGACGCGCCGGAAGCGGACTGGTCCAGTGCGACGGCGGTCGCCGGCCCAGGGGTGGACGGTGTGGACGGTGTGGGTTCGGTCATCGGATCCTGCCCTCCGCGGCGCCGCGCGTGTGTGCCGAGTGCAGCCGTTCGACGGACACGTCCACCTCGGGCACGTCCATTCCCGCCAACGCCCTTACCCGCTCGGCGACCCGATGACGCACGGCGCCGCACTGCCCTCCGATGTCGGACGGGTAGTCCAGGTCGAGGCTGATCCGCACCCGGGCGGAGTCCTGGTGCACGACGACGCTCGCGTGCGGCGGAGCGCCGTCCCGGGGCACGCGCCCCAGCGCCTCCCGCGCCGCCTGCGCGGCGATCTTGGCGACGACCCGGTCGGCGATGACGGTGGCGCCGCGCTCCCCCGGCGCGATCCGCGTGCCGTCGACGGCCGCCGCGGACCCGTCACCGGTTCCGCCCGCCACCCGCCTCACCGCGGCCGGTCGCCGCGCTCGCGGGAGCGGAAGAAGTCACCGACTTCGAAGTCGCCTTCCAGGAAGCGGCCCACCACGAACCCGACCGCGCCAAGCGCGGCGACCAGCAGGAACGCGCCGAAGCCACCGAAGTACCCGGCGAAGCCGAGCCCCATGCCGGCCAACAGGCCGACCACAGCCATGCTCATCGTGAGCTCCTTACTACGGGACTACGGGAGTGCTACTGAAGTCGTGGCTCCGGCTCGTCCTCTTCCTCGTCGGGCAGCTTCACGTCGCTCACCGCGATGTTGACCTCGACGACCTCCAGGCCAGTCATGCGCTCCACTGCCGAGATCACGTTCTCCCGCACCGCGCGCGCCACATCCGAGATCGACACTCCGTAGTCCACGACGATCTCCAGGTCGAGCGCGGTCTGCACCTCGCCGACCTCGGCCTTCACCCCGCGCGTCGCACTGGACCGGCTGCCGCCGGGCACCCGGTCGCGCACCGCGCCGAAGGTGCGGGACAGGCCGCTGCCCATCGTGTGGACGCCGACCACGTCGCGCGCCGCCAGACCGGCGATCTTCTCGACGACTCCGTCGGCGATGGTGGTGCGGCCCCGGGACCCGGGGTCCCCGCCGCCGCGCTTGGTGACGGACGTCCTCCTCGGCTCGTCGCCCGAGCCGGATTCACTGCTGGCGGTGTCGCTCATCGCGTGTCCCTTCCAAGCCCGCAACGACGGTGGCGGGCCCTGGTGCGGCTGCCCGCGGGGCCGGGTCGGACGCCCGGGAACTCCGGGTGATCCACACGGCGCCCTCTGCTCCACACTAAGTGCGTCTGCCCCGCCCCGCGCCGGGAATGCGGCAGGCTGGGGCAATGACCACTGCTGATGCGGTACGGGGCAGACTGCGCCCCGGCAGGTTGCTTCCGCTGGGCGCGGCGCGGGACGGCGCTTGGGTGACGGAGGAGGCGGCGCGGGCGGTGCTGCTGCGCGCGGCGGCCGGGGTGCCGGGGATCCGGCTGGAGCGCGTACGGATCGGGCTGGCCGACCCGGAGGGCGCCGCCCCCTTCGCCGTACCGCCGCCGCCGAGCGCGCTGCCGCCGGGCCCGCTGCGGATCTCGGGCGAGTGCACCGTGGGGGCCGGGGCCGTACGACCGCTGCCCGCGCTGGCGTCCGCACTGCGGGAGGCCCTGTTCGCGGCGGCTGACGCGGTGGACCTGGTGGTCAGCGCGGTGGACCTGCACGTGGCGGGGGTCCACGAAGACGAGGCGGGTGCCCCGGGTTCCGATCGGGGCCGGGGCGCTGCGCCGGTGGAGGGAACGGCGGCCGTCGAAGGGCCGGCGGGCACGGCCGCGGCGACGGCGCCGGGGGTGTCCCGGCTCACCGCCGTCCTGGGTACGCCCGTGCACCTGGCGTCGGCTCACGTGCGCGTGGAGGTGGCGGTGGCGCGGGGCCACCGCCCGTTGGACGTCGTCCGCGCGGTGCGCACGGCCGTGGGCGGCGCACTGGCCGACGGCCGCCCGGTGACCGTGCTGGTCACCGCCGTGGACGGAGAGCAGGCTCCTTAGTCGCCGACGCCGGCGAGGTCGCGCAGTCGGCGGGCCTGGGCCGCGCGTTCGGCGACGTGCTGTTCGCTCGGCGAGCGGTCAGCGGCGCCCTGGAGCAGCGCCTTCGTCTCGATGACCGCGTCGCGCGGCGCGGTGAGCAGCGCCGCGGTCAGGTCGGTGACGGCGGCGTCCAACTCTTCGCGGTCGACGACGAGGTTGGCGAGTCCGGTGCGCTCGGCCTCATCGGCGTGGACGAAGCGCCCGGTGGCGCAGATCTCCAGCGCGCGGGCGTAGCCGACGAGGGACACCAGGGGGTGGGTGCCCGTGAGGTCGGGGACGAGGCCGAGGCTGGTCTCGCGCATGGCGAACTGGACGTCGCGCGCGACGACCCGCAGGTCGCAGGCGAGGGCGAGTTGGAAGCCGGCGCCTATCGCATGGCCCTGGACCGCGGCGATGGTGACGAGGTCGCTCCGCCGCCACCAGGTGAAGGCGTCCTGGTACTTGGCGATGGCGGCGTCCAGCGCCTCGTCGCTGCCGCGTGCCAGGTCGAGGAAGGACGGCTCGCCGTCGAAGCCCTCGGGCGTGAACGCCTGTCGGTCGAGGCCCGCGGAGAAGGACTTGCCTTCGGCGCGCAGCACCACGACCCGTACGCTGCCCGGCAGGGACCGGCCGGCCTGCACCAACGCCCGCCACAGCGCGGGTGACTGGGCGTTGCGCTTCGCCGGGTTGGTCAGCGTCACCGTGGCCGTCTCGCCGTCCACGATGAGGCGTACCCCGTCCTGGTCCAGCACGGGGTCGCGTACGGCGTCGGACGTGGTCATGGGCGCCTCCGGTTCGGGTGCAGTCCGTGCAGACTAGCTAAGCAACTGCACAGTAACCACCCGGCCGACCGTGTGATCCGGCCGGGTGCGCACCTACGAACGCCGATGGGTCCTGGCCCGCCGAGTCCGTCCGGACGGCGTCGCGAGGACGGGCCGTCAGGCCGAAGCGGCCTTCTTGCCCCGTGTCGCTCCGCCGCGTCCGCGCAGCGTGACTCCGGACTCGCTGAGCATCCGGTGGACGAATCCGTAGGAACGGCCGGTCTCTTCGGCCAGCGCCCGGATACTCGCACCGGAGTCGTACTTCTTCTTCAGGTCAGCCGCGAGCTTGTCGCGCGCGGCACCGGTCACCCGGCTGCCCTTCTTCAGAGTCTCGGCCACCCGTGCCTCCTCATGGGAAGTGCGCTCTTGGACTTCTCATGATCACCCCTCATGGGCTTCCTGGCCACCCATTCGGCAAGGTCCGTGGACGAGCTTTGCCCGGCGTCGAGGGCCGTCCAAGCCGCCGCGACGCCCGGCTCCCCGCCCCTCGGACGGCTTGTCCGGACCGTCTCCGGAGAGAGTTGCCAGGTCAGGGGCGGGTGGGGGAAGGGCGCGGCGAAGCGGGGGGTGCACTAGGGCGCTCGTCGAAGATCCGCCAGGACCCACACCGAGGTACGAGATCGCCTCACTCAGATGACGGATCACCTGTGAGCCGAATGATCCATACGGAGTGGATCATTCCGTATGGATCGGCGTCGTCGGCCGGGGTGGCGAGGTCGGCGGGGTCAGGCGAGGGCGACCAGGTCCGCGTAGTCCGCGCCCCACAGGTCCTCGACGCCGTCGGGCAGCAGGATGATCCGCTCCGGCTCCAGCGCCTGGACCGCGCCCTCGTCGTGGGTCACCAGGATCACCGCGCCCTTGTAGGTGCGCAGGGCGCCCAGGATCTCCTCGCGGCTGGCCGGGTCCAGGTTGTTGGTGGGCTCGTCGAGCAGGAGCACGTTCGCCGACGAGACGACCAGGGTGGCCAGGGCCAGTCGGGTCTTCTCACCGCCGGAGAGCACTCCGGCCGGCTTGTCGACGTCGTCGCCGGTGAAGAGGAAGGAGCCCAGCGTCTTGCGCACCTCGACCAGATCCAGGTCGGGCGCGGAGGTGCGCATGTTCTCAAGGACGGTGCGGTCGGGGTCCAGGGTCTCGTGCTCCTGGGCGTAATAGCCGAGCTTGAGGCCGTGACCGGGGGTGACCGTGCCGGTGTCGGGCCGCTCGACGCTGGCGAGCAGCCGCAGCAGGGTCGTCTTGCCGGCGCCGTTGAGGCCGAGGATGACGACCCGGGAGCCCTTGTCGATGGCCAGGCTCACGTCGGTGAAGATCTCCAGGGAGCCGTACGACTTGGACAGCCCCTCCGCGGTGAGCGGGGTCTTGCCGCAGGGCGCGGGCTCGGGGAAGCGCAGCTTGGCGACCTTGTCGGAGACGCGCGCCGCCTCCAGGCCGGCGAGCAGCCGATCGGCGCGGCGGGCCATGTTCTGCGCGGCGACGGTCTTGGTGGCCTTGGCGCGCATCTTGTCGGCCTGCGCGTTGAGCGCGGCGGCCTTCTTCTCGGCGTTCTGGCGCTCGCGCTTGCGGCGCTTCTCGTCGGCCTCGCGCTGCTGCTGGTAGAGCTTCCAGCCCATGTTGTAGATGTCGATGGTGGCGCGGTTGGCGTCGAGGTAGAAGACCTTGTTGACGACCGTCTCGACCAGGTCGACGTCGTGGGAGATCACGATGAAGCCGCCGCGGTAGGTCTTGAGGTAGTCGCGCAGCCAGACGATCGAGTCGGCGTCGAGGTGGTTGGTCGGCTCGTCCAGGAGCAGGGTGTCGGCGTCCGAGAAGAGGATCCGCGCCAACTCCACGCGGCGGCGCTGGCCGCCGGAGAGGGTGTGCAGCGGCTGGCCGAGGACGCGGTCGGGCAGTCCGAGGGCGGCGGCGATGGTGGCGGCCTCGGCCTCGGCGGCGTATCCGCCCTTGGTGAGGAACTCCGTCTCCAGGCGCTCGTACCGCTTCATCGCCTTCTCGCGGGTGGCGCCCTTGCCGTTCGCCATCCGGTCCTCGTTCTCCCGCATCTTGCGCAGCACGGAGTCCAGGCCGCGGGCGGAGAGGATGCGGTCGCGGGCGAGGGTGTCGAGGTCGCCGGTGCGCGGGTCCTGCGGGAGGTAGCCGACCTCGCCGGAGCGGGCGATGGCGCCGCCGGCGGGCATGCCCTCGCCGGCGAGGCACTTGGTGAGGGTGGTCTTGCCGGCGCCGTTGCGGCCGACCAGGCCGATGCGGTCGCCCTTGGCGACGCGGAAGGTGGCGGACTCGATGAGGACGCGTGCGCCGGCGCGCAACTCGATGCCGGAAGCGGTGATCACGGACAGACTCCAGGACAGCTGTGTCGAACGGCGGAAGGGTGGGCGGGAGGGGCCGCGGGGGCGCGTCTCCGGGACGCGCCCTAAGGCTTCGACGCCGTCTATTGCGCAAGGAGAATGGCCATGGAGGCCAGTCTAACGGGGGCGTGCAAGTGGTTTTGTTCCCCGCGCGTCACCTGGTGCGGGGCCCGGCACGGGGTCGGTGCCGCGGGACCGGGGCCCCGCGGCACGCCTCAGGCTCCGCCGGTGTGGACCTGGAAGGCCGCGCGTCGCAGCGCCTTGGCGAGCGCCGGGTCCGGGTGGGCGGCGGCCAGCGCGACCAGGACCTGCACGGTGCGCGGGTGGCCGCCGGAGCGGACCTCGCTCAGCAGCGCCGGGACGGTCCCTTGGACCGCGGAGTCCAGATGGCGCAGCAGCAGTTGCGGCTCCCCGTGGTCGGCGACGGCGGCGGCGGTGTCCACCCACAGCCAGGTCGCCTCGGCGCGCGTGAGGACGTCCTGGGCGTCCTCGGCGTCCATCCCCTCGTACTCGGCGAGCCAGAGCAGGGCGTACGGGCGCAGGGACGGTTCGGTGGCCGCGGCGCGCACCTCGGGCTCGGCGGGGGCGCCGACGACCCGCAGCGCCTCGAAGGCGAGCCCCCGCAGCAGGGCGTCCTCGCCGCGGGCGACGGTCAGCAGCTCGGCGACGGAGCTGGCGACCGTACGGGCGGCGAGCCACGCGCGGTACTCGGCGCGGGCGGGGCCGGGGGTGAGGCGGGCGCAGCCGCGCAGCATGTCCTCGGCCGGCTGCTCGATGTTCCCGGCCGGGCTCTGGGCCGCGACGCAGATCTGCTCCAGCTTGACCCAGACCGCCCAGTTGCCGAGGGGGGTGAGGGTGGCGGAGCGGCCCCGGTCGAGGGTGAGCGCGCCGACCGCGGCCATCCCGTCCAGGGCCCAGTCGAGCAGCCCGGCGACGGGGAGGGCTTCGGCGGGCGGGGGCGCCGTGCGCTCCGCGGGGTCGTCCGGCAGCAGGCAGCGCTCCTCGCGCAGCTCGGCGACCCGCTGCTCCAGCATGTCGAGCAGGGTGGTCACGGAGACCGGCCCGGCGGAGAGCTGGAGCAGGGAGAGCAGCTGGGGAATGGCCTCGACGACCTCGGCGACCGCGGTGGTGGCCACGTCGTCGGGGGCGGGGTGCGCCAGCGACCAGGCGTCGAAGAGGGCGACCCAGCCGCGCAGCACGGCCATGTCGTCGCGGTCCCAGGCGCGCAGCCGCCAGCCGGGGCGCACGGTGTCGCCGTGGAGTTCGACGAGCCCGGCGAGGCGGGCCCTGTCCCAGTCCGCGCGCACCTGGAGGCGGGTCAACTCCAGTGCGGCGGCGGCGCGTTCCTCGGCGGCTGCGGTGAGCGGGGCGGTGCCCGCGTCGCCGTCGACGGCCGCCCAGCGGGCGATGCGCACGGCGTCGACGAGCAGTCGCCGGGCCTGTCGGGCGAGTTCTGCGGGGGGCGGGGTGCCCTCCGGTGGACGCGGCGCGGGCCGGGTGCGCCGGGTGGTCACGGCCCTGCGTGCACTGGCCAGCGGTCGCGGGCGGACAAGACGGAGTCTGGAGTTGCGCGCCAATTGCTCATCAGGCTTTCGGGACGTCACGGGGAGCAGTCTTCCCGTTGACGGCCCGAAAGCCCAAACGGAACCGGATGGACGGCCCTTCGGCCGTGGTGGTGCGGGGCGCGGGGGGTTACGCGGAAGGGCGGGCCGGGCGCTCGCCGCGGACCCGTCGCGCGGGCTCGCCCCAGGGCTCGCCGCGGGGGCTCACATCAAAGGGGTGAGGAAGCGGCGGAGTGCTTCCTCGTAACGGGCGGGGTCGGTGTTCCACATGGCTGCGTGTGGTGCGTTGAGGACGGTCTGGAGGGTGACCAGGTCCGGGCGGGCGGCGGCGAGTTCCCGTGAGGGGCCCCAGGGGGCGAGGGTGTCGTCGGGGCCGTGGAAGAGCAGGGTGGGGACGGTGATGACGGGCGCCACGGCGGCCACCGGGTGCGGCTCGGCGTACAGCCCGGCGCGGGCGCGGGCCGTCCGCACCACCAGCGGCACCAGGGGTCCCGGGGTGTGCCGCGCCCGGGCCAGCGCGCGCAGGGTGGCCTCCTGGTCGAGGACCGGGGAGTCGAGGACGAGTCCGGTGACGTGGCCGCGCAGGGCGGAGTCGGCCGCCGCGCGCAGGACCATGGCGGCGCCGGTGGACCAGCCGTACAGGACGACGTGCCGGGCGCCGCCGCGGACGGCGAAGCGCAGGGCGGCGTCGACGTCGCGCCACTCCCGGTCCCCGAGGTGGTTGAGCCCGTCGGGGGGCCGGGGCCCGTCGGGGTCGCCGCGGTAGCCGAGGCCGAGCACCGGCAGGCTCCTGCGGTGCAGGAACGGCAGCAGGTTCATGGGGTGCTCGCGGGTGGCGCCGAGGCCGTGCACGGCGATCACCCAGGTGTCCCGGACGCCGGGGACGAACCAGGACGGGAGCGGGCCGAGTTCGCCGGGGACGGTGACGTCCCGGTGGTCGATGCCGAGGGCTTCGGCGGGGGTGCCGACGTGCAGCCGGGGCGTCATGCGAACCCGGGTGCCCGGGGTGAGGCTGCCGCGGCCGACCCGTTCGAGCCGGCGCACCACGGTGTCGGGAGAGTTCGACAGGCCGTCGAGCACGGGGCCGGCGATCGCGTCGACGTCCGCGCCGGTGAGGCCGTACGTGCCGGGGCGGCGGGACGCGAGGCTGCGGGTGAGCGTCACCTGGCCGGCGGCGGTGGCGTGCACGGTGAGTCGGGGTTCGCCGGGCGGGGTCGGCCCGGGGCTGGCGCGGAGCGTCGCGTCGCTCGCGTACCGGGCAGCCGCCGCCACGGCCACGCCGACGCCTGTCAGGAGGGTGACGGCTGCCGCCGCCGCTGTTGCCGGGCGCACCGTTCCAGTGTCGGCACCCCGGCGGCGGCCTGCCAGCCGGCGCCACCCGCCCGGGTCGCGCCGACCGACCGGCGGGGAGGTTCAGGGGCGCTGCCCGTAGCCCTTGAAGCGGGTGGCGGCCTCGGCGAGCTGGGCGGGGGTGAGCAGGGAGGGGGTGCGGCCGGGGACGCCGGACGCAGCCAGCCACAGCTGGCACATCCACTCCAGCTGGGCGGTGCGGTCGTACGCCTGGTCGAGGGTGTCGCCCAGGGTCACGGTGCCGTGGTTCTGGAGCAGGCAGGCGGCGCGCCCGTCGAGGGCGGTCAGGGCGTGCGCGGCGAGTTCGTCCGATCCGTAGGGGGCGTACGGGGCGACGCGGACGGGTCCGCCGACCTCCGCGGCCATGTAGTGGATCGGCGGCAGCTCCGGGACGAGGGTGGAGACGGCGGTGGCGTGCACGGCGTGGGTGTGGACCACGGCGCGGCCGGCGCCGGACCGGTGCACCGCGAGGTGCAGGGAGAGTTCACTGGTGGGCGCGAGGGAGCCGATGACCTGGCGGCCGTCGAGGTCGACGGCGACCACGTCGCGGTCGGTGAGCCGGTCGTAGGGCACTCCGCTCGGGGTGACGAGCACGAGCGGGCCGACCCGGGCGGACACGTTGCCGGAGGTGCCGACGACCAGGCCGTCGGCGGAGCTGCGGCAGGCGGTGGCCACGAGGGCGCGCCAGGTGTGTTCGATCTCGTCGTAGGACGTCCGTTCGGTCATGTGCCGATCCTGTCAGCCGCTGCCGCGGTCGCCCAGAGGGACCCGTGATGCATATCACCACAAAGTCAGAGGAAAGCGGCGGGAGATCGACGAGAGATCGACGCCGCAGGGTCGGCCGCCCAGCGGCGCGGGGCCGCGGACGGCCGGGAGGGCGGCGGCGGGGTGGGTCCGCACCCCGGACGACACACAAACGGAATCATTAGAACCGCTTGGAGACACCGTGAGTCCCGCCCCAGTTCACCTTCCGTTCACCCAGGTTACTTACGTTCGGCGAGCCACTGACGTCCATAGATTGCCTGGGTAAATGGAACACATCACGCTGCTGCTCGCGATCGTGATCGTGACAGCTCTCGTGTTCGATTTCACGAACGGTTTCCACGACACCGCCAACGCGATGGCGACCACCATCTCGACCGGCGCCATGAAGCCCAAGACCGCGGTGGCCATGTCCGCCGTGCTCAACCTCGTCGGCGCGTTCCTGTCGGTGGAGGTCGCCAAGACCATCTCCAGCGGCATAGTCGACGAATCAGGCATCACCCCAGAAGTCATCTTCGCCGCGCTCGTCGGCGCCATCCTCTGGAACCTGCTGACCTGGCTGGTCGGTCTGCCGTCCAGTTCGTCGCACGCCCTGATGGGCGGCCTGGTGGGCGCGACCGTCGCGTCCGTCGGCTTCGACGCCGTCAACAGCGGCACGGTCATCACCAAGGTCCTGATCCCGGCCGTCGCGGCGCCGCTCGTCGCCGGCATCGCCGCGATGCTGGCCACCCGACTGACGTACAAGATCGGCCGCAACACGGACGCCAAGGGCACCGAGAAGGGCTACAAGGCGGGTCAGATCGCCTCGGCCGGCCTGGTCTCCCTGGCCCACGGCACCAACGACGCCCAGAAGACGATGGGCATCATCACCCTGGCCCTGGTCGCCAGCGACGTCCTCGACCCCGGCTCGAACCCCCCGCTGTGGGTCATCGTCTCCGCGGGCGTGGCCATCGCCCTCGGCACGTACCTCGGTGGCTGGCGCATCATCCGCACCATGGGCAAGGGCCTGACCGACCTCCAGCCGCAGCAGGGCTTCGCCGCCCAGACCAGCGCGGCGACGGTCATCCTGGCCTCCTCGAACCTCGGTTTCTCCCTCTCCACCACGCACTCCTGCTCCGGCGCCGTCATGGGTGCGGGCCTGGGCCGCAAGGGCGGCGTGGTCCGCTGGTCGACCGCCACCCGGATGTTCGTGGCCTGGGGTCTGACCCTGCCGGCCGCCGCGCTGGTCGCCGCCGCCTCCGAGTTCGTGACCAAGCAGGGTGACTGGGGCGTGGCCGTGGTCGCGGTCTTCCTGGTCGCCTCCAGCGCCGCGATCTGGGTGATCTCCCGCCGCCAGGTCGTCGACCACACCAACGTCAACGACGTCGACGAGCAGGCCGACGGCGCCGCTGCACAGAGCGCCGACGAGCCCGCCGGCGTCGTCACCAACGCCATCGCGGCCGTCACCCCGCCGCCGGCCGGCGGCATGGGCGCCACGGACGGCGCCGACCTCACGAAGACCATCCCGGCCTCCGCCGCCTCCGCCACGTCCTCGACGTCGGAGAACGGCCCGGCCAGCCCGGCTGCGGTGTAAGGACAGAGCAACATGAAAATCGACTGGGAAGCCCTCGGTTCCGTCTTCGGCGTGAGCCTCGTCGCCACCGTCGCCCTCGTCGGCCTCTTCTCGCTGGGCGTGGTGATGCTCAGCAAGCAGGAGACCGCGAGCGCCTCGGGCGGTGGCTCCGGAGTGCTGACGCGCACCGGTGCGTACGCCTGCTTCGCGCTCTGCGCGGTGGCCGTGGCCTACGGCATCTATCTCATCGTCGACTGACCGGCCGATCCGGCCGCAGCACCGCGCCACGACGGGCCGGGTCGTACGTCCTCGCTGGACGTACGACCCGGCCCGTCGTGGTGCGTACGGCTCCGTCGCAGGTCAAGGGCAAGTTGACGGCCCTTCTCACCCCGTGGTGGACTGCCGGGGCCATTACGGCGGCAGCAGAGGAAGTCCGGTGCGAATCCGGCGCGGTCCCGCCACTGTCACCGGGGAGCCCTCCCCGGGAGCCAGGAACTCTCGCCGCCGATCACGTCGAACCAGGGCGCGGACACCCTGAGTGAGGACATGCGACATGCGCGGCTGCGGCTTCGTACCTGCTCTGCACGCACCGGGAAGAGCACCGGGGCGCGCCCCGCGCCCGCTGCTCCCCCGCGGACGGCGCGACCCGCGGCCCTGCGGCCCGACGGCCGGCTGAACCGTGCGGCCCGACCGTGTCTTCGCGTACGGCGCCGCCACCGGCGTCCTCGGTGACCTGCTGTTCGGCGATCCGCGCCGGGGACACCCCGTCGCCGCCTTCGGCCGGGCCGCAGGCGCCGTGGAGCGCACCTTGTGGCGTGACCACCGCGGGTGGGGCGCGCTGCACACCGCCGTGTGCGCCGGGGGCGCCGTCGGCGCCGCGGCGCTCGTCGCGCACGGGGCGCGCCGTCACTCCGCCGCGTCCCTCGCCCTGACCGCCGCCGCCACCTGGGCCGTGGTCGGGGGCACGTCGCTGGGGCGGGAGGCGCGCACCGTCGGGGACGCGCTGGCGGCCGGCGACCTCGCCGCCGCCCGGGCGCGGCTGCCGCACCTGTGCGGCCGGGATCCGCACTCCCTGTCCGAGCAGCAGATCGCACGCGCGGTGGTGGAGTCGGTCGCCGAGAACACCTCCGACGCCGTGGTGGGGGCCCTGGTGTGGGGCGCGCTCGCCGGCGTGCCCGGTCTGGTGGGCTTCCGTGCGGTGAACACCCTCGACGCGATGGTGGGCCACAAATCGCCGCGGCACCGCCGGTTCGGCTGGGCCTCGGCGCGCCTGGACGACGTCGTCGGCTGGCCGGGGGCGCGGCTGACGGCCGCCCTCGCGGTGGTCGCCGGGGACGACCCGCGCGCGGCGGTACGTGCCTGGCGGGCCGATGCGCACCGCCATCCGAGCCCGAACGCGGGCCCCGTGGAGGCGTCGTTCGCGGGCGCGCTCGGAGTGCGGCTCGGCGGCACGCTGTCGTACGGCGGCCGGACGGAGCACCGGGCGGTGCTCAACGGCGCCGCCCGCCCGGTCGCGGTCACCGACGTGGCGCGCGCGGTGCGGCTGTCGCGGCGCGTCGGCGTGCTGGCGCTGGGCACGAGCGTGGCCGCGCGGCTGCTGGCCGGCCGACTGGCCCGTACGCAGGTGCCGGTACGACTTCGGAAGGGGCGGGCCATATGAGCGGTCAGCGACGCGGCGGCGGACTGCTCGTCGCAGGTACGACGTCCGACGCGGGCAAGAGCGTGGTGACCGCGGGGATCTGCCGCTGGCTGACCCGCCAGGGCGTGAAGGTGGCCCCCTTCAAGGGCCAGAACATGTCCCTCAACTCGTACGTGACGCGCGACGGCGCCGAGATCGGGCGGGCCCAGGCCATGCAGGCGCAGGCCGCCCGGGTGGAGCCGACCGCGCTGATGAACCCGGTGCTGCTCAAGCCCGGCAGCGACCGCACCAGCCAGGTGGTCCTGCTGGGCCGCCCGGTCGGGGAGATGAGCGCCCGCGGCTTCTTCGGCTCGGGGACCCCGGCCGCCGGCGGCGGCCGAGCGGCGCTGCTGTCCACGGTCGTGGAGTGCCTGGAGGAGTTGCGGAGCACGTACGACGCCGTGATCTGCGAGGGCGCCGGCAGCCCCGCGGAGATCAACCTGCGGCGCACGGACATCGTGAACATGGGCGTGGCGCGCGCCGCGGAGCTGCCGGTGCTCGTCGTCGGCGACATCGACCGGGGCGGCGTGTTCGCGTCCTTCTTCGGCACCACGGCGCTGCTCGACGCGGCGGACCAGCGCCTGGTCGCCGGGTACCTGGTCAACAAGTTCCGCGGTGACGTGAGCCTGCTGCGGCCGGGCCTCGACATGCTCGAAGGGATCACCGGGCGCCGCTCGTACGGCGTCCTGCCGTACGCGCACGGGCTCGGCATCGACGAGGAGGACGGCCTGCGGGTGTCGCTGCGCGGCGCCGTGCGCGAGTCGGTGGTGGCTCCCCCGGTCGGCGACGAGGTGCTGCGGGTGGCGGTGTGCGCCGTGCCCCTGATGTCCAACTTCACCGACGTGGACGCGCTCGCGGCCGAGCCGGGCGTGGTGGTGCGGTTCGTGGACCGGCCGGAGGAGCTGGTGGACGCGGACCTGGTCGTCGTCCCCGGTACCCGGGGCACGGTCCGGGCACTGGCGTGGCTACGGGAGCGCGGCCTCGCCGACGCGCTCGTGCGGCGGGCCGCCGAGGGCCGCCCGGTGCTCGGGATCTGCGGCGGCTTCCAGCTCCTGGGCGAGCACGTCGAGGACGACGTGGAGTCCCGCGCGGGCGAGGTCGCCGGACTCGGGCTGCTGCCGGTGCGGGTGCGGTTCGCGACGGACAAGACGCTGGCCCGGCCGACCGGTTCGGCGCTCGGGGAGCCGGTGGAGGGGTACGAGATCCACCACGGCGTCGCCGAGGTGCTGGGCGGCGAGGCGTTCTTGGACGGCTGCCGGGTGGGGGCGGTGTGGGGCACGCACTGGCACGGCTCGCTGGAGAGCGACGGCTTCCGCCGCGGCTTCTTGCGGCGGGTCGCACAGGCGGCGGGCCGGCGCTTCGTGCCGGCGCCGGACACGTCGTTCGCGGCGCTGCGCGAGGAACAGCTGGACCGCCTGGGCGACCTGATCGCGGAACACGCGGACACCGACGCGCTGTGGCGCCTGATCGAAGGCGGCGCCCCTCCGAACCTCCCCTTCGTCCCACCGGGCCACCCGGGCGCCCCGGGAACGCCGTCATGAAGGCCGGGCCGAATCCCCACCTCCCTCCGACCTCCGGTCGCGGTCGCGGTCGCGCCGTGGCAAACACTCAACGTTTGCGTCCGCGGCCCGGTGGTGGGCTTGTCGCGCAGTTCCGCCCCCTACGCCCTGAAGGCGTGGGGGTGCCCCCACCTATGCCCAGAGGGCGTGGGGGGCGGAACTGCGCGAACAACCGCAGACAGCCCGCAGCCGAGCGACCACCGCAACCACAACGGACCCCACCCCGCGAGCCGGAGGCACCCGCATGAGCCGCACCCCGTATCCGTTCACCGCCCTCGTCGGGCAGGACGACCTCCGGCTCGCGCTGCTTCTGAACGCGGTGTCGCCGCGCGTCGGCGGCGTCCTCGTCCGGGGTGAGAAGGGCACCGCCAAGTCCACCGCCGTGCGCGCGCTCTCCGCGCTGCTGCCCGGCATCGCCGTCGTCGCCGGCTGCCGCTTCTCCTGCGACCCCGCCGCCCCGGACGCCGACTGCCCCGACGGCCCGCACGAGCCGGGCCCCGGCGCGGTGCGGGCCGCGCGGATGGTGGAGTTGCCCGTCGGCGCGTCCGAGGACCGGCTGGTGGGTGCGCTGGACATCGAGCGCGCGCTCGCGGAGGGCGTGAAGTCCTTCGAGCCGGGGCTCCTCGCGGACGCGCACCGCGGCATCCTCTACGTCGACGAGGTGAACCTGCTCCACGACCACCTGGTGGACGTGCTGTTGGACGCCGCCGCGATGGGTGCCTCGTACGTGGAGCGGGAGGGCGTGTCCGTACGGCACGCGGCCCGGTTCCTGCTGGTCGGGACGATGAACCCGGAAGAGGGCGAGCTGCGCCCGCAGTTGCTGGACCGGTTCGGGCTCACCGTGGAGGTCGCGGCGTCCCGCGAGCCCGACCAGCGGGTCGAGGTGGTGCGGCGCCGGCTCGCGTACGACGACGACCCGGTGGCGTTCGCCGCCGAGTGGGCCGCGGAGGAGGACGCGCTGCGGGCGCGCGTGACGGCCGCGCGTGCGCTGTTGCCGCGGGTGCGGCTCGGGGACGTGGCGCTGCGCCAGATCGCCGCGACGTGTGCCGCGTTCGAGGTGGACGGCATGCGCGCGGACATCGTGATGGCCCGTACGGCGACGGCGTTGGCGGCGTGGGCGGGGCGCGAGGACGTGCTCGCCGACGACGTACGGCAGGCGGCGCTGTTGGCGCTGCCGCACCGACGCCGGCGCAATCCCTTCGACGCGCCCGGTCTGGACGAGGACAAGCTGGACGAGACGCTGGAGCAGTCCGCCCCGAACGACCCCGCTCCCGACTCCGACGACGACCCGGAGCCGGACCCGGACGGCGGCGGGGGCGGCGGCGGGGGCGGCGGCGGGGGCGGCGGCGGGGGCGGCGGCGGTCAGCCGCCACAGGACGGACCTGAGGCACCGGAGTCACCGGCCGCCCCGGACGTCCCGGCCCAGTCGCCCTCCTCCGACCAGCCGGAGTCCGTCGGCGCCAGCGCCGAACAGCAGGCGGTCTCCGCCGGCGAGCCGTTCCGTACGAAGGCGCTGACCGTGCCCGGCACCGGTGACGGCGCGGCGGGCCGCAGGTCCCGCGCCCGTGCCGAGCACGGCCGCACCACCGGCTCGCGCCGCCCCCGGGGCGCGCTCGGCCGGCTGCACCTGGCGGCGACGGTCCGGGCCGCCGCTCCGCACCAGCGCTCCCGCGGGCGCAGCGGCGCCGGCCTGGTGGTGCGCCGGGACGATCTGCGGCAGGCGGTGCGGGAGGGGCGCGAGTCGAACCTGGTGCTGTTCGTGGTGGACGCCTCGGGTTCGATGGCGGCCCGTCGGCGGATGGGCGCGGTCAAGGGCGCGGTGCTGTCGCTGCTGCTGGACGCGTACCAGCGGCGCGACAAGGTCGGCCTGGTCACCTTCCGGGGGCGGGACGCCGAGGTGGTGCTGCCGCCGACGTCCTCCGTGGACGCCGCGGCGGCCCGGCTCGACCAGGTGTCCACCGGCGGGCGCACCCCGCTCGCCGCGGGGCTGCTCACGGCGCACGACGTGCTGCGGGTGGAGCGGATGCGCGATCCCGCGCGCCGTCCGCTGCTGGTCGTGGTCACCGACGGCCGGGCGACCGGCGGGCCCGAGCCGGTGGCGCTGGCGTCCCGGGCGGCGCGGCTGCACGCGGCGCAGGGCACGGCTTCGATCGTCGTGGACTGCGAGTCCGGCCCGGTGCGGCTCGGGCTCGCGGGCCGGCTCGCCGGGGAGTTGGGGGGCACCGCGGTCACGCTCGACGAGTTGCGGGCGGATGCGATCGCGGGCCTGGTGAAGGACGTACGAACCGCTGGTGACAGCAGAAGGGCCGCGTGAGCAGATGCCACAGGGACAGCCGTCCGTCGTCCCCGACGACGGACTGACCACACGCCAGCGCCGCAACCGGCCGCTGGTCCTCGTCCACACGGGCGTGGGCAAGGGCAAGTCGACGGCGGCCTTCGGGCTGGCGCTGCGCGCCTGGAACCAGGGATGGCCGATCGGGGTGTTCCAGTTCGTGAAGTCGGCGAAGTGGAAGGTGGGCGAGGAGCGCGCCCTCACCGTCCTCGGGGCGTCCGGCGAGGGCGGCACGGTGGACTGGCACAAGATGGGCGAGGGCTGGTCGTGGGTCCAGCGCGACCGGCAGTTCAGCAACGAGGAGGCGGCCCGGGAGGGCTGGGAGCAGGTCAAGCGTGACCTGGCCGCGGAGCGGTACCGGCTGTACGTCCTCGACGAGTTCGCCTACCCGCTGCACTGGGGCTGGGTCGACGTCGCGGAGGTGGTCGAGGTGCTGCGGGACCGCCCAGGCACCCAGCACGTGGTCGTCACCGGCCGCAACGCCCCCGCGGAGCTGCTGGAGCTGGCCGATCTGGTGACCGACATGAGCAAGGTCAAGCACCCGATGGACGCCGGTCAGAAGGGCCAGCGGGGCATCGAGTGGTAGCACGTCTCGTGATCGCCGCGCCGGCGTCGGGCAGCGGCAAGACCACCGTTGCGACGGGTCTGATGGCGGCCTTCGCCGCGACGGGGCTCGCCGTGTCCCCGCACAAGGTGGGGCCCGACTACATCGACCCGGGCTACCACTCGCTGGCCTGCGGCCGGCCGGGGCGGAACCTCGACGCGTACCTGTGCGGCCCCGAGCAGGTCGCCCCGCTGTTCGCGCACGGGGCGGCGGGGTGCGACGTGGCCGTGGTCGAGGGCGTGATGGGCCTGTACGACGGTGCGTCCGGGCAGGGCGAGTTGGCGTCGACGGCGCAGGTGGCGAAGTTGCTGCGGGCGCCGGTGGTGCTGGTGGTGGACGCGTCGTCGCAGTCGCGCTCCGTCGCCGCGCTGGTGCACGGCTTCGTGACCTGGGACCCCGAGGTCCGCATCGGCGGGGTGATCTTGAACAAGGTGGGCTCCGACCGCCACGAGGAGCTGTTGCGGGAGGCGTTGGAGGCGGTGGGCGTCCCCGTGCTCGGCGCGCTGCGCCGGGGCGCGTCGGTGACGACGCCCTCCCGGCACCTGGGCCTGGTGCCGGTGGCGGAGCGCTCGGCGGACGCGGTGGCGTCGGTGGACGCGATGGCTGCGCTGGTGCGGCGCGACTGTGACTTGCCGGGCCTGCTGGCTCTGGCCCGCTCGGCCCCGAGCCTACGCACGCGTGCGTGGAGCCCGTATGCAGCCGTCCCGCTGGGCGCGGCGCCTCCTGCGGGGGCGCTGCCCCCACACCCCCGCGCCTCAATCGCCGGCGGGGCTGGATGTGCTGCCGCCGGCGAGGTGGAGCGGCGGGGGTATGCCCCCACCGATGGCGCCGCGCCCAGCGAGGGCCCTCGGCCCGGGGGTGGGCGGAAGGCGGTTGTCGCCGTTGCCGGGGGCGCCGCGTTCACGTTCGGGTACGCGGAGCATCCGGAGCTGCTGCGAGCGCACGGCGCGGAGGTCGTCGCCTTCGACCCGTTGCGGGACGGGGCGCTGCCCGAGGGCACGTCGGGCATCGTCATCGGCGGCGGGTTCCCGGAGGTGTACGCGGACGAACTGTCCGCGAACGAGCCGCTGCGGCGGGCCGTCGCCGCGTTCGCCCGCCGCGGCGGACCCGTCGTCGCCGAGTGCGCCGGGCTGCTCTATCTCACGCGGTCGTTGGACGGGAAGCCGATGTGCGGGGTCATCGACGCGACGGCGCGGATGTCGGACCGGCTGACCCTCGGGTACCGGGACGCCGTCGCCGTCAGCGACAGCTCGCTCGCCACGGTCGGCACCCGGATGCGGGGCCACGAGTTCCACCGGACCGTGGTCGAGCCGGGCGCCGGTACGACGCCGGCGTGGGGAATGCACCGGCCGGTGCGACGGACCGAGGGGTTCGTGCAGCAGGGCGTGCACGCGAGCTATCTGCACGTGCACTGGGCCGCCGAGCCGGGCGTGGCCCGGCGTCTGGTGGACGGGTGCTCGCCATGAGCGGCGGGCCCGCGCTGAAGAATCGTTACTGCATGCACTGCACACGCTGCGCGCCACCGGGCGCCCCGCGGTGACCACGTCAGTGGCCGAGGCCCACCACCAGCCAGATGAACCCGACGCCGCCGACCGTGCACAGCAGGGTGGAGCGGGCGGGGTGGGTGTGGTGCGCCTCGGGCAGGATCTCCGCCGCCGCGAGATAGAGCAACGCGCCCCCGAAGAAGCCCAGGTAGCTGCCGAGGGCTTCGAGGGGGATCGTGAACAGCAGTGTCGACGCGGCCCCGACGACCGGCGCGCAGGCGTCGGCGAAGAGCATCGCGAGGGCGCGGGCGCGGGTGTTCCCGTACAGGCTGGTGATCGTGTACGTGTTGAAGCCGTCGGCGAAGTCGTGGGCGACGACGGCCAGCGCCACGGTCAGCCCCATCGCCTCGCCGACCTGGAACGCGGCGCCGATCGCGATGCCGTCCATCATGCTGTGGGTGACCATCGCCGCCGCCGCGGTCAGACCGACCTGCGGGGCCCTCGGCGGAGCTCCGTCGGTCTCCTCCGCGCCGTGCGCCACGCGCCGCGTCGCCAGCAGCCGTTCCACCAGGTGCGCGACGAGGAAGCCGGCGACGAACAGCAGCAGCGCCTGCGGTACGCCGAAGAGCGGCTGCCCGGCCGCCTCCAGCGCCTCCGGCAGCAGGTCGAGCCCGACGACGCCGAGCATCAGCCCACCGGCCAGGCCCAGCACCAGGTGGCGGCGGTCGGTGACGCGCTGCGCCGTCCACCCGCCGAACAGCGTCATCAGGAACGCGCCGAGCGCGACGAACACCGCCATGCGCCCTTGCTAGCGGATTGACCCCCGTCGTATCACCGCCACACCCGCCCCATTCACCCGTTCGCCACGGAACACGAGATCACGCACCGCCGCGCCCTCGTACTCCGTACCGCACCGGCACCCGCACCCGCACCCGCACCCGCACCCGAAAGGACCCGCCCATGGCTCGCCACGCCGCCGGGCCCGCCCAGGCCGTCCTGAGCGTCACCGACCGGTTGGTGACGGTCGGTCCGCGCGAGGCGGTGCTCCGGCCGCCGTCGCTGGTCGTGGGCGTCGGTGCGGTGCGCGGTGCCCCGCTGGACGAGGTGTACGGCCTGGTGACGGAAGCCCTGCGCGACGCGGGGCTCTCGCCGCTGAGCGTGGTCGAACTCGCGACCGTGGACGCGAAGGCGCACGAGCCGGGCGTGGTGGGCGCGGCACGCCAGCTCGGCGTACGGCTGGTGGCGTACCCGGCCGACCGCCTCGCCGAGGTGTCCGCCCGCGTGCCGCATCCGTCCGATGCCGCCCGCGCGGCGGTCGGGACTCCGTCGGTCGCGGAGGCGGCGGCCCTCGCGGGCGGCGGCGAACTGCTCGTACCGAAGCGGAAGTCGGCGCCGGAGGGCCGGCCGGCCGGGGTGACCTGCGCAGTGGTGCGCCGTGCGCCGCGCGGGCGGATCGCCGTCGTCGGGGCGGGGGCGGACGCCCGGGCGCAGCCCGTTCCGTGGGAGGTGACCGAGCGCCGGATCCGGACCGCGGCCCGGACGCACGACGCGGCGCCGGCGCCAGCGGACGCCGGCCACGACGGCGCACGGCCGGACGGATCCAGCCGACTGACGACATTGGGCCGTGTGGATCGCGCCAGTGTGGACATGATGACCGTCGTGACGGTCGGTAACACGGCCACCAGCGAGATCGCGAGCCGGGCGGAGACCCCGCGCGGCCACCGGTGGCAGTCATGACCCCGGACACCCCTCCGGTCGTGACGCGGTGCTCTTCCAGCGTCCTCGCGCTTTCGCGGCGCGGGGGCGCGTCGCCGCGCGCGCGGACCCGGACAGCCCGGCTCCATACGACCCGCCCCGGACGGCCCGACCCCGTACGGAAACGAGCCCGGCGCGGGAGGTCACCCGCCCGCGCGGCGTCGCCCGGCGGGCGTCCACCGCCGAGGCCGGATCGGGTCATCGGGCTCGACCGGGGCCACCCGCCCTCGTCGGGGCCCGGGCCGCCGCCGGCGCGCGGCGCACGGATGAAGTGCCAAGCCGGGTTCCGCTTTTGGGGGTCGTCGTGGGAACGTCGTCTTCCGGCCTCGTGTCGTGTGCGTTCGTGCCGCGCGCACCGCGTACGCCGCCCCCAACCGCTCCTCCCCCCACCCTCACCCTCACCTCCGGAGCCGCCCCATGATGCGTGCCGTCCGTCCCATCGACCGGGAGTCGTCCCGCAGGCGCAGAGCGCGGCACGGGAGCCTGCCGTACCACCCCCACACCAAGGAGAACGCGTGACGACCCCGCCCGCACTGCTGATAGCCGACCACGGCGCCCACGACGGCGTGGGGGCCGCGTCCCCCCGCGGCGCCGCGACGACCCCGGAGCCGCGCCGCGCCGGCCCGTCCACGCACACGGGGCTCGTGGCCCCCTCGCCGCCGCCCCCGCCGGGCGCGGACGGCACGGAGCCGTCGGAGCACGGGGCGAGACGTTTCGCCACGGCGCGCGCCGCCTGCTCGCACTTCTCGTACACCTGCGGCAGCCCGTCGGGCCTGCGCCCGGCGCCGGGGCAGCCGCACCACCACCACGGCCACGGGGGCCGCGAGGGCCATGGAAAGCAACATGAACACGCACACGCACGTACACACGAGCACAAGTACGCATACGAGCACGGGCACGGGCACGGATTCGGGCGGGCGCACGGGGGACCCGACCACGGCAACGGCCACCTCGGTGACCATGCGCACGCCCACTGACCCGTTCGACCTGCGCCACCACGGTGACGCGGAGCTGTTGGACGCCGTCGCGGGCCTGACCGACCTCGCGGTGAACGTGCGTGCGAACACTCCCCCGCCGTGGCTGCGCGAGCGGATCGCGGACTCGCTGACGGACCTCGCGGCCTATCCCGACGGGCGGGCCGCCCGGGCCGCCGTCGCCGAGCGGCACGGACTCCCGCAGGACCGGGTCCTGTTGACGGCCGGCGCGGCGGAGGCGTTCGTGCTCCTCGCCCGGGCGGCCCTCGGCGTACGCCGGCCGTTGGTCGTGCACCCCCAGTTCACGGAGCCCGAGTCGGCGCTGCGGGACGCCGGGCACCGGGTGGCGCGGCTGCTGCTGCGCGAGGAGGACGGCTTCCGGCTGGATCCCGCCGCGGTGCCCGAGGACGCGGACCTGGTGGTCGTGGGCAACCCCACGAACCCGACGTCCGTGCTCCACCCGGCGTCCTCGATCACCGCGCTGGCCCGGCCCGGGCGGCTGGTGGTGGTGGACGAGGCGTTCATGGACGCCGTGCCGGACGAGGCGGAGACGCTCGCCGACCGCACCGACGTGCCGGGGCTCGTGGTGCTGCGGAGCCTGACGAAGACCTGGGGCCTCGCGGGCCTGCGGGTCGGCTACCTGCTGGCCGAGCCCGACGTCGTACGGGCGTTGCAGGCGGCGCAGCCGCTGTGGCCGGTGTCCACGCCGGCGCTGGCGGCGACCCGGGCGTGCATGGACGCCGCGGCGCTGAAGGAGGCGGAGCAGGCCGCCCGGCGCTGTGCGGTCGAGCGCGCCCATCTGCTGGCGGGGCTGGCGGAGTTCGACGAGGTGCGGGTGGTGGCCGCGGCCGAGGCGTCGTTCGTGCTGCTGCACGTCCAGCGGGGCGAGCAGGTGCGCGCCCGGCTGCGCGACCTCGGGTTCGCGACCCGGCGCGGGGACACGTTCCCGGGCCTGGGCCCCGATTGGATCCGGGTCGCCGTGCGCGACCGCGCCACGACGAACCGCTTCCTGCTGGCGCTGGACCAGGCGCTGACGGTGGTCGGCTGTTGAGCTCCGTCGCCGGCTGAACCCCGCCGGCCGCTGACCGTCGCCGCCCGGCACCGGCATCCGCCCGGTGCCGGGCGGCGGCGCGCTCGATGCGCTCGATGCGCTCGGCGCGGGACGGGTGAGCTGACGTCGAGTCAGCGGGACCGTCGTTGGGTATACGACGTTCGCCCGGCGGAGCCGCCGCCGTGGCGTGCGCCTCGCCGGAGAGGTCCCGGAGTGAACCCCACCCGCCCCACCCACCCCCCGTGTCCGAACGACCCGAACGACCCGACCAGTCCAGACGGTCCGGAAGCCCCCCAGCCCTCGCGCGACCCGCGCGACCCGCACGACCCGCACGACCCGCACGACCCGCACGGCGTGAACGGCCCGCAAGACGTGAACCATCGCGCGCACCCCCACAGCGCGCGCCGGCCGCGGCGGCAGCATCGGGTGCTCATCGTCTCCGCACTGCTGTTCCTGGGGCTGGAGGTGTCCGCCGTCCACTTCCTGTTACCGGTGCGGACCACGGTCCGCTGGACGGTGTCGGCCGGTCTGGTCCTGGCCACCGGCTGCTGGATGTGGGCCGCCGTCGGCTCGTGGTCGCGCGCCGCGACCGCGGACGACCGACGGCGCAAGGACGTCCTCGACGGGCGGGAGCGCGGCTCGGCGCGGTGCGACGGCGGCCGGGGCGGGCGGGCCCGCGGCTACGGACGGCCTTCCGGGATGCCCTGACCACCGCACCCGACACCGCTGCCGGAACACGGCACGGTGTTCGAATCGGTCGGCGAGGGGCCGTTTCCAGCCGTCGTGCACACCGTGCGGCGTACCGGCCCGGGCAGTGGTCATGATCGGCTCGGAAGGTCCGAAGAGCACCGCGGTCATGACCTCAGGAGTGCGCCAGATGCCCAGAGCACGTGTCAGCTCGGCCGTGATGACCCACCCCGTGCGCCGGGCCCAGGCGGAGGAGTTGTGCGCCCGGCTGGGGCTCGGCGGGCTGGCGCTCGACCCCGACCCGGACGGCGCCCCCTCCGCCCTGCGCACGGCCCTGGTGGCGTGGGGGCGGGTGGCCGACGGCGCGACGCACCACCTGATGATCCAGGACGACGTGGCCGCGCCCGCGGACCTGCTCGACCTGGTGGCGCACTGCGCGGACCGCTTCCCCGACGATGCCCTCGCCTTCTACACCAACTGGCACGCGCGCAACGGCGCCGCGGCCCGGCTCGCGGCCCTCGCCGGCGCCGGCTGGGTGCGGGCCGTCCCCGAGGAGTTCACCCCGACGCTCGCGATCAGCCTCCCGGTCGCGCTGGTCGAGGAGTTCCGCGGCTTCGCGCAGGGCGTCGACGAGCGCCACGACGACGAGGCGATGGCGACCTTCCTGAGCGGCCCGGGCAGGCGCAGCGCCCTGCTCGCGGTGCCCACCGTCACCGAGCACACCGGGACGAGCAGCATCAACGGCCACGCGGCGCAGGGCGTGCGGCGCGCGGTGTGCCCGACCGAGTCGGCCGACGCCCGCCCGGCGCTCGTCGACGGCTGGGTGCTGGAGGACGTGGGCTGGCTGCCGTACATGCGCTACGGCGAGGGGTTCGTCCGGCTACCGGGGCAGGAGGCGACGCCGGCGGCGCGCCGCCACTTCACCTGGCGCGAGGCGCTGCCGCGCACCGGTGCGCGGCTCACGGAGGAGGACGTGTGGGACGTGGTGCGGGCCGCACGCCCGGCCGAGGAGGCGCGTGCGGTCCGCGAGGCGTTCGGGGCGTCCTTCGCGGACGAGTTGTGGATCCACTGCCTGCTGCTGGGGCTGCGGGCGGAGGAGACCGCCCGGCGGCACGCGCCGGACGGGGCGCCGCGCCGGCAGCCGTCGTTGGCGGCCCACCGGCTGCGGACGGCCGCGCTGTCCACGGTCGGCCTCGCGGGTCTCTCCCCGGAGCACCGCCCCGAGGCGGGCCGCCACCACACGGACCTCCTGACCGCGTACGCGACGGACGCGGTCAGCCGCGGGGTGTCGCTGAAGCCCTAAGGTGCGTCGACCTACCCGCCGTAACACTGCGGGGCCATCGGTCTCCACCGGCCGGTGGTGGGCTGTTCGCGCAGTTCCGCCCCCTATGCCCAGAGAGCATGGGGGGACCCCCAGCGCCCCTAAAAACCTCCACCCCCGCCCGCAGATAGGCGAGCGGGGGAAGCGAATCAGGGGCGCGCGGAACTGCGCGAACAGCCACAGACAGGCCGCAGACGCCAGAACCGCACACGCATCACGGCGCTACCGCGCCTGCCGAGGCAGCAGCACGCACGGTTCCCCGCGCCCCTAGAAGCCTCTGCCCCGGCCCGCAGGCAGGTGACGGGGGAAGCGAATCAGGGGCGCTGGGGGTCCCCATGCCCTCTGGGCGTAGGGGGCGGAACTGCGCGACAAGCCCACCACCGGGCCGCGGACGCAACGACACAGCCCGCCGCACGGCGCTAACGCGCTTGCCGCCGCAGCAAGGCGCAGGGCTCGGGCGCGCGGGCTATTGGTCGGTGTCCGCGGGGAGCGGCTCGCGGACGTCGAAGGTGATCCACACCCCCGGCTCCCAGTACACCGCCCGGTCCCTCGCCCGGTCCACGCGGAGGGTGGACAGGCCCTCGGGGAAGACGTAGTCGCCGTCTCCGGGGAAGGCCATCTTGGTCCAGTCCTCCCAGTCGGCGACGGTGCCGGTGATCCTGGACGAGCGCTCGACCGCCGCGGTGACCTTGCCGCCGAGCCGCACCTGGGCGCGTATCCAGGGGTCGAAGGGCTCGCCGTCCTCACGCTTCCAGTGGGCGTACCGCTCGATGGGCGCCAATGGGTAGCGGTGCTTCCAGATGGGGCGCACGGGGACGAGGAGGTGGGCGAAGCCGCGGTCGCGGGTCATCTCCACCAGGTGGGTGAGCAGCGCCCGGGAGATGCCGCCGCCCTGGTGGGCGGGGGGCACCTCGACGCCGAGTGCGCACAGCGCGGTGGGCTTCTTGCCCGCGTCCCGGGCGATGAAGGCCGCGCTGATCGAGTCGTCCAGTCCGGAGCCGAGGTCCTCGGGCGTGCCGTCCCAGACCCGCGGCAGGGAGCGCCCCGCGCCCAGGATCTCGTCGCGCTCCTCGTCGTACAGCAGGAACTGGTGGTCGCGGAATTCCTCGAAGAGGCGGTTCCAGTGCGTTTCGTTGATGTCGCCGTGGAGGTTGTACTCGGGGACGACTCCGGCGAAGACCTCCGGTATCCGGTCCCACAGTTCGGGACGCTCGGAATGGTAGACGAATCGCCGGCTCATGCCTTGGCACCTTCCTCCGCGCCGGAGTTACCGGCGGGTTTGACGGCCTCCCAGACGATGACGATGGGAATGTCGCGCCAGGCGGCGCGGGCCGCTTCCGCTATGAACTCCTCATAACCTCCGGAGGCGAGCCGGCCGTTGAACACCGGCTCGAAACAGGCGCGCACGGTCAGGCCCGCATCGGTGAAGGCGCGGAAGTAATCGCTGGCCTGGTGGACGTAGTTCCGTACGAATGCCAGGGCGTCGTCACCGGCGACGAAATGGCACTGGCCCTGGAGGGTGACGACGAAGGGGTGCAGGTCCGAGACGATGACCCGGCCCCCGGGGCGGGTGACCCGGGCGAGCTCGGCGACCCCGGGCCCCGGGTCCGCGAGATGCGTCAGGGCGAGGGTGCTCAGGGCCAGGTCGACGCTGGCGTCGGGGAGCGGCAGCGCCTCCAGCCGGCCCTCGCGGAACTCGGCGTCCGGTGCCTTGCGGCGGGCGTGCGCCAGCATGTCGGGCGACTGGTCGACCCCGATGGTGCGGTATCCGCGGGCGGTCAGGGCGACGGTCTGCCGGCCGGTGCCGCAGGCGGCGTCCAGCGCGGTGCCGACCGGCCCGGCGTCCAGCAGGCCGTGCACCACCGGCTCCTCGACCTCGATGAAGGAGTTGGGGAGGGAGTCGTACACGCCCGACCAGACCGCGTAGCCGGCGCCGGCGTCCAGCTCGTTCACCGCCGCCCCGGTGCCGGGCAGCCCTTCGCCCTCGCCGTCGGCGAATTTCCTGATCTCGGCGACGCGCTGCTCGATGAAATCGTCGTCGGCATCGACGGCGCTGCGCAGCAGCGCCAACCCCTCGATGCCGAGGACGAGTTCCCTGGCCCGGAATGTGGAGCCCATTTTGACATCCTCTCGACAGGATGGCCCATCAACGTCTGCGCGCTACCCAACCGCTTCCCGTCGCATCCTTCCGGTGATCCACTTGGCCGGAATCCACTGCGGAAAGTCCGGTAATCCCCAGGTCAGTTGTTGTGTCCATCAACCTTCTCTTAGCATCGGCCGCCGCGCCCTGGCGGAAAACAGGGGCCGCGGAAGGGGAGGGGCAATGATCGAGGGCTATGTGGCCCGGGAGAGCGTGACGGCCGGCGAACGGCTGGCGCTCCATGTGTCGACCGACGCGCGCGAGTTCCGCGTCCGCTTCTACCGGCTGGGCAGGTCGCTGGAGTTCATCGCGGAGTCCGAGGTCTTCCCGGGCGTCCTGAAGGCCCCGCCGCCGCATCCGGACGGGGTGGCGGGCTCGGCGTCGCCCGCGGTCGACTGGGACTTCCCCGCGTACCACCTCGACACGTCGGCCGACTGGCCCCCGGGGATCTACCTGGCGCACCTGGTGCCGGGCGAAGCGGCGCACGCCCGATCGGTGCCGCGGCTCGGGGACGGCGACGTCGAGGGCTTCGAGCGGGAGTTCTTCGTGCTGCGCCCCCGGCGGCCGGGCGCGCACGGCCGCATCCTGTACAAGAAGTCCACGTTCACCCGGCACGCGTACAACCGCTCGGACGGCGCGGACGTCCAGCGCGCCGCCAGCCTCTACGACAACCCGGTGTACGACGGGGGCGGCGCCGACGGCGGGCGGCGGGGCCACCGGCTGAGCATGCGGCGCCCGGGCGGGGTGATCGACCTGGCGTACTGGGACGCCCCGTTCATCGCCTGGCTGGAGCGGTGCGGCTACGCCGTCGAGTACTGCACCGACCTCGACCTGCACGAGGATCCGGGGCTGCTGGCGCCGTACGACCTGCTGCTGAGCGTGGGCCACGACGAGTACTGGAGCGCCGCGATGCGCGAGCACACCGCGGCGCACCTCGCCGCGGGCGGCAACGTGGCGTTCCTCAGCGCCAACACCTGCTGGTGGCGGGTGCACCTCACGGACGGCGACACGGCGTTCGTGTCGGACACCGACCACCACGTCGCCGGCGTCTTCCCGCACCTGCCCGCCACCGACCAGTGGTGGGCCCCGCCGCCGCGGGGGGTCGGCGAGCCCGAGAACGCGCTCACCGGGGTCAGCTTCCGCAACGGCGGGATGTGGCCGAGCACCGAGTGGCCCGGCGACCGGCCGCGCGAGGGTTACCGGGTGCAGCACGCCGACCACTGGGCGTACGCAGGCACCGGGCTGCGCGACGGCTCGGACGGCGGCCCGGTCGACGCCCTGGGCGCGGGCACGCCGCTGATCGGGTACGAGTGCGACGGCGCGGCGTTCGCGTACGACGAGCTGGGCGTGGCGCGGGCGACCGGTGCGGACGGCACGCCCTCGTCGTTCCTGATCCTCGGGATCCACGTCCTCTCCCCCGTTCACGAGGACTTCCACCACCCGAAGTGGGGTCACTGGAACTGCGTCGAGCGGGAGCCGGGGGCGACCGGGCCCCGCGCCGCGACCATGGGCGTGCACACGGTCGACGGCGGGGGCACGGTCTTCACCGCCGGCACCACGGACTGGCCGGTGGTGTGCGGCCGGGAGGAGGACGCCGGGGTGGTGCGGGTGACCCGCAACGTCCTCGACCGGCTCGCGCGGCGCGCCGACCGCCCCTCCGATCCGGGCCCCGACCGCCCCTCCGATCCGGGCCCCGACCGCCCCTCCGGTCCGGGCCCTACAGCAGGTCCGTGAGGGCGGACAGGCCCTCGATCCGCGCGGCCCCGTCCGGCAGGGGCGGGGCCGCGCCCCGCACCGCCGGGTCGGGCCGGTGCAGGTGCACCGCCCGCATCCCCCGGGCCAGCGGCCCGAGCACGTCCGGCGTCCACATGTCGCCCACGAACAGCGCCCGGTCGGCCGCGGTCCCGCACTCCTCCAGGACGGTGTCGTACATCAGCGGGTGCGGCTTGCGCGCGCCCGCCCGGGCGGAGGTCACCACGACGTCCACCAGGTCGGCGAGGCCGGTCCGCTCGACCGCCCGGTCAAGGTCCCAGTACCAGTTGGAACAGAGCGCCACCGTCAGGCCGCGCTCCCGCAGGGCGGCGAGCGCGGGCCGGGCGTCGGCGAACGCCTCCAGGGACAGGCTCTTGGTGGCCCGGTCCAACTCGACCGCGAGGTCCGCCGCCTGGTCGGCGGGGACTCCGCACTCCAGCGCGCGGCGCCGCAGCCGGTCCCGCTCCCAGGCCACGTAGGTCTCCTGCGTCGCCGAGTGGGCGCGGTGCTCCTCGCCGTCCCCGGGCCCCGCCGACCACTGGTCGCCCCAGCGCGCCGCCGGGCCGGGCAGCCCACGGCGCAGGAAGACCGAAGCGTGGGTGGGCGGCAGCGGCGGCACCATACGGACGAGCGTGCCGTAGAAGTCGAAGACGACCGCTTCGACGGCGCCCGGCCGCCCCGGTCCGGCCGGGCGCCCGGTCCGTACGGTGCCCATGCCGTCAGTACCGTCCGTGGCGGCGGGGGAAGTAGTCCTGGCAGTCGCCCTCGCGTTCGATGTCGACGGTCGCACAGTGCAGCCCGCCGCCGAAGGGGCCGACCGCGCGGAACGGCACCGGCACGATCTCGAAGCCGTACCCCGCCAACTGCTCGGAGAGACGGACCTCCTTCTCCTCGATGCAGAGGGTGTTCTCGTCGATGTTGAGCATGTTGCCGGCGAGCCAGGGGCTGCAGAAGGACAGCTTGGGCGGGTGGTCCCAGCTCGCGGGCTGCACCGCCTCGACGATCTCCCAGTCGTTCAGCTTGAAGAAGTCCATCAGCTCGGGGTCGGCCAGCCGCTCGCCGCAGTGCAGCACCAGGCCGGGGCGCAGCGGCACCCAGGTGGCGTCGATGTGCAGGGGGTGGGTGTTCGTGGAGGTCACCGCGTGCACCCGGTGGTCGGGGAAGTGCCGCTTGAGCCAGTCGAAGCCGCTGCGGTTGGTGACGAAGGAGAGCTGGACGAAGAGGTCCTTGCCGAAGCGGGCGACGTCCGCGGCGTCGAAGAGGGGCTCCTCCTCGGTCAGGACCAGGTCGTAGTCGCGGACCTTGGCGAGCTGGACGTCCGTCGGGAGGTCGTTGTAGGTGTCCCAGAAGTCGGTGTGGTAGCTGGCGTCGGTCAGCCGCGGCTTGGGGGCGGCCTCCCAGCGCATCCGGGGGTCGGCCTTGAAGAGGTCCTGGAGCAGGGGCCGGTAGCAGAGGTACTCGTACCACCGGCTGCGGTACGACATGGTCGCTTCCAGGACCTCGTTGCCGACGGTCAGCAGCAGGTCGCGGGGCGGCATGCAGCCCGACATCGTCTCCTGGGTCCAGTCCGGCGTGGACACCTGCTGGTTGAAGTCGACGGGGGTCGGCCGGTCGACCCGGACGCCGCGGCGGCGCAGCATCTCGGCGAAGGAGTCGAGCTGTTCGTTGGCCTCGGCCGTCATGTCCTCGGGCATGGGCCCGTAGGTGCCGAGGGGGAAGCCGTCTTCGGGGAAGTCCCGTCGGACCGCGGGTTCGGGTGCCTGCACCACCGCTGCGTCGGCCCTGCCGACGACGACGTGGCGCAACGGGTCCCAGCCGTTCCACGAGTTGACGCGTACGGGACGCTCGCTGGATTCGTCCGTCGTCGTGCCGTGCTCAGTCACCGAGCTACACCCTTCGATAGGTGACGCGTGAAAGATCGTGTGGATCGGGAAGATCGCAGCAGATCACGAGAAAAATGAGCCAGGGCACGTGACGCCGTCAAGGAGCCCCCTTGGCGCATCCTCATCATTCGCGCCAATTCGAACGGGCCGCAAGGTCGTTGTATCGCACCATGACTCACAGCCGTGTCCTTAGACGCAAAGGCCACGGCGGTGCAGGAACATTTCATAAACCGGTTCGGCGTCCTGGCCAAAAAGCGCTGCCCGGGTAGTTTGCGGCGCTGCGCTGGGTAGATAGCAGCCCGGTTCGGCCAGCACTCGAAAGGTGGACAGTCATGCGAAGGCCAAGGTCACGCACCGCCGCTTGGGCTGCCGGTGCGGTTTCACTCGCACTGCTCGCGTCCGGATGTGATTCCTCCGGTTCGTCGGGCTCCGAGGGCGGTGGTGGTGAATCCGGCGATCTCACGGTCTGGCTGACCATCGATGCCCGGGAGAGCTGGCCCGACCTGATCACGGCGACCAACAAGCGCTTCGCCGAGCGATATCCGGACGTGACGGTGAAGGTGCAGTACCAGCAGTGGACCAGCAAGAACCAGAAGATCGACGCCGCTTTGGCCGGCCGCGACGTACCAGACGTGGTGGAGATGGGCAATAGCGAGACGACGAATTACATCATCAATGGCGCGTTCGCCGCGGTTGACGAAGCGGACTTCGACCATTCCGGCGACTGGTTACCGGCGCTGGCCGACGCATGTCGTCTGGACGGCAAGACCTACTGTGTGCCTTACTACGCGGGCGCGCGCGTGGGGATCTACCGCACCGATCTGTTGAAGCAGGTGGGGGTGGTGAAGCCGCCCGCCAGCTATCCGGAAATGATCGAGGTGCTGGACAAGTTGAAGGCCCGTTTCGGGGCTTCGAACAAGAAGTTCTCAGCCTTCTACATGCCGGGCCGGTACTGGAACGCGGCCATGGCGTACGTGAAGGACGCCGGCGGCGAGATGGCGGTCCAGGAGGACGGGCGCTGGCGCGGCGCGCTCTCCTCCCCCGAGTCGATCAAGGGCCTGACCGCCTGGAAGAAGCTGATCGACGACTACTACACCGGCGACCGCTCCAAGGACAACAGCGACGAGCCCGGGGTGGTCGGCCAGGGCAACGTCGGCATGTTCTACGGGAACACCTGGGAGGCGAACGCGGCGGCCGACCCGCGCGCCGGCGGCAACCCGGCGATGCGCGGGAAGTTCGCCACGTTCCCCTTCCCCGGCCCGTCCGGCGAGCTGATGCCGCCGTTCCTCGGCGGCTCGATGCTGGCGATACCGGCCAAGTCGAAGAAGGCGAAGCAGGCGAACGAGTGGATCCGGCTCTTCACGGACCGGGAGTCCCAACGCCAGTTGATCAAGGCCGAGACGCTGCCGAACAACACCGTGCAGCTGCGCGATGTGCCCGCCGACGGCATCAACGGCGCCGCCGCCGTGGCGGCCACCCGCGGCTGGGTCACTCCGCTCGCCCCCGGCTGGGTGGCCGTCGAGAAGTCCAACGTGCTGCCGGCGATGCTGCAGTCCATCGCGACCGGCAAGAAGTCGATCGAGGACGCGACGCGCGACGCCGACAAGGAGATCGACGCCGTCATCAACGACAACTGACGCCGGCGGGGGCGGCGCGGTCGCCGGCCCCCGCCCGACACGTGTCACGCCGTCCCGGGCCCCCGGTGCCACCGCGCCGGGGAGCCCGTAGCACCTGAACACCGGTCCCGCCCGACGCCGTGCCGGACCGGCCTCCCCCTCCGATCGAACGCCCCCGTCCGATCGCACGCCCTCGTCCGACCGTGCGCGCCGACCGAGAGTGCGCGCCGAGCGCGGCCCCGTCCGTCCGCGTCCGACCGCGTGCGCCCGTGCGAGCCCGGGGCGTCGTGCGGCCCACCCCCCACCCATCCGAGAGGCCCGCCATGGCGACCGTAGGTCCGCCGCACCAAACGAGCGCGCCCCCGCTCCCGTCGGCCCCGCGTGCCGGCCGGACCGGCAAGCGTCGGGACCGCAGCCGCGCCCCGGCCCGCCGGCGCCGCGCCGCCGTCCCGTACGCCCTGATCGCCCCCACGGTGCTGGCGCTCGTCGCCGTCCTCGGCTACCCCCTGGTCGAGTTGGTGCTGCTGTCGTTCCAGGACATGACCAGGCGCGAGCTGTTCGCCGGGACCGAGCCGCCCTGGGTCGGGCTGCGGCAGTACGAGACGATCCTCAGCGACGGCTTCTTCTGGCGGGTCGTCGCACGCACCGCGCTCTTCACGTTCGTGTGCACCGCGGTCACCATGACCGTCTCGATGCTGGTCGCGCTGCTGATGCGCCGGGTCTCCCGCTGGGTGCGGATCACCACGGGCACGGTCCTGATCATGGTGTGGGCCATGCCGGTGATGGTGGCCGCCGCCGTCTTCCGCTGGCTGGCCGACCCGGACTTCGGCGTCGCCAACTGGCTCCTCGGCCTGCTGCCGGGGGTCTCCCTGGACGGGCACAACTGGTTCGAGGACCCCTGGCAGGGGTTCGCCGTGATCGCCGCGGTCGTCGTCTGGGGCTCGCTGCCGTTCGCCGTCGTCACCCTCCAGGCCGCGCTCACCCAGGTGCCGCCGGAGCTTGAAGAGGCCGCCCGGGTGGACGGCGCCGAGGGGCTGCGGCTCTTTCGCCACGTCACCTTCCCGGTGATCAAACCGGCGTACGTGATGGTGATCTCGCTGACCGCGATCTGGAACTTCGGCGTCTTCAACCAGATCTGGCTGATGCGCTCGGGGACGCCGGAGAAGGAGTACTACCTCCTCGGCGTCCACTCGTTCATCGAGTCCTTCGCGGTCAACCGCTACAGCGCGGGGGCCGCCATCGCGGTCGTCACCGTGCTGCTGCTGCTCGTCGGAGCGGTGGTCTACGTGCGCCAGCTGATCAAGATGGGAGAGGCCGAGTGAGCCGCGTTCGTCGGGGCCCCGGGCGGGGCCGCAGGCTGCGGGCCGACGTGCTCGGGCTGCTCTTCTGCGCCGTGATGGCCTTCCCCGTCTACTGGATGCTGCTCACCGCGCTGCGGCCCCCGGCCGACGTCCGCGCCACTCCGCCCAAGCTCTGGCCCACCGGGCTGACACTGGACCACTTCCGACGGGCCATGGAGTCGGAGACGTTCTGGTCCAGCGTGCGCGCCAGCGCCCTGGTCGGCTTGGGCACCGTGGTGGTCTCCCTGGTCATCGGGGTGCTGGCGGCGTACGCCGTGGCCCGCTTCGCCTTCCTGGGCCGGCGGGTCTTCGTCCTCGCCATCCTCTCGGTGCAGATGGTCCCGCTGGCGGGGCTGATCATCCCGATCTACCTGCTGCTGAGCGAGGCGGGGCTGACCGACAGCCTGGTCGGGGTGGTCCTCACCTACCTGGTCTTCATGCTGCCCTTCACGGTCTGGCTGCTGCGGGGCTTCATCGTCTCCATCCCCGCGGAGTTGGAGGAGGCGGCCATGGTGGACGGCTGCACCCGGGCGGGCGCCTTCCGCCGGGTGCTGCTGCCGCTGCTCGCCCCCGGCCTCGTCGCCACCTCCCTGTACTCCCTGGTCCAGGCGTGGAACGAGTACGTCCTCGCCTACGTGCTGCTGTCCAGCAACGACAAGCAGACCGTGTCCATCTGGCTGGTGACCTTCCAGACCAGCTTCGGCACCGACTACGGCGCGATGATGGCGGGCGCCACCCTCACCGCCCTGCCCGTCGTGGTGTTCTTCCTGATCGTCCAGCGGCGGGTGGCCGCGGGCCTCGCCGCGGGAGCCGTCAAGGGATGACCGCACGGGGGCCGCCTAGGGAGTGTCTTGTGGGTCGGGCTGGATGAGTGAGCGGGGTCTGGTGCCGTGCATCGCAAGGCAGAGGAAGAAGTCGACGCGGTGGGGGTACCACCGTGCCCGCAGGGCACAGGGGGCCGTCGGCGACTGACGACAACGCAGGGAGGCGCGGCACCAGGGCACGCGAGCCCGGCCAGACCCACAAGACACTCCCTCAGCCCACCCACCCGACGCGCGACCCCGGAGGGGGTACGCCCCGGCGTGCATCGCCGGCCCCCGACGGACCAACACCGGACCCGGGCGCATCGCCCGCGGTCCGCACGACACCCAGCAGGAGATCACCTGTGACGTTCGACCGTCTTGACCTGGTGTCCAAGCTCTACCAGCCGTCCGGCTGGCCCCGCGTCCTGGAGGTGGCCGCGGGACAACGCTCCACCGGACCGCTCGTGGTGGACCTCGACCCCACCACGTTCTGCGATCTCGCCTGCCCCGAGTGCATCAGCGGCAAGCTGCTGAACCAGGGCCGCTTCACCCCCGAACGACTCGCTGAACTGGCCCACGAACTCATCGACATGTCCGTCCGCGGCGTGGTCCTCATCGGCGGCGGCGAGCCGCTGGCCCACCGCGGCACCCGCAAGGTGCTCCAGATACTCGGCGAGGCCGGCATAGCCATCGGCGTGGTCACCAACGGGACCATGATCCGGCAGAACCTCGACGAGCTGGCGCAGTACGCCTCCTGGGTGCGGGTGTCCATGGACGCCGGCACCAGCGAGACGTACGGCATCTTCCGGCCGGACCGCAAGAACCGCAGCGTCTTCGACAAGGTGATCGCCAACATGCGGCTGCTGGCCGGGGCCAAGAAGGGCGCCCTCGGCTACTCGTTCCTGGTCATGACCAGGCGGCAGCCGGACGGGACCGTGGTGAGCAACCACCACGAGGTCCTCACGGCCGCCGAGCTGGCGAGGGACATCGGCTGCGACTACTTCGAGACCAAGGCGATGTTCGACGACGAGCACCACGTCATCCAGGTGCCCGAGGACATCCTCGGCTCCGTCGACGAGCAGCTGCGCCGGGCGCGGGAGCTGACGGACGACTCGTTCGAGATCGTGAACTCCTCCACGCTCACCTCGCTGCGCAACCGGGTCGGACCGGTGCAGCCCAAGGACTACCAGCGCTGCCCGGTGGCCGAGTTGCGCACCCTGGTCACCCCGTCCGGGGTGTACGTCTGCTCCTACCACCGCGGCAATCCGCTGGCCAAGATAGGTGACGCGGTGACCGAACCGCTCCCGGACATCTGGGCCGCATCCGACCGCGGGATCGTCGACCCCAGCCGGGACTGCCGGTTCCACTGCGCCCGCCATCGCTCCAACCTCGAACTGCACCAGATCGGGGCCGGAGCGACGGCGTCCGAGCCGTCCGTGGACTACGACCCCTTTATCTAGGTCGTGTCTGACAAATAGCGTCGTCCGCCCCTGAGGGCGGGGGCCGCGGCCCAGACGGGATTTGCCAGACACGGCCTAGGGGGCGCGTCCGCTCAGGAGGCGTCGGCTGTCGGGGCGGGTGCGCCCGCTCCGACGGCGAGTCCGGCCGAGGCCCGGGTGGGGATCACCCGGGCCTTCGGCCGTACGGTGCGCAGGGCTTCGCGCAGCGCGTCGACCTCGTCGTCGAGCGCCGTTGCCGGGCACACCCCGACGAGGGCGCCCCCGCCGCCGGCACCGCTGAGTTTCAGCCGCAGCCCGGTCGCGGCGCGGGCCGTCTCGCGCAACTCCTCCAACAGCGGCGTCGACATGCCCTGGTGGTCCCGCATGGCGGTGTGCGCCCGGTCCATCGCCGCCCCGAGCCCTTCCAGGTCGCGGGCGCCGATCGCCCACCAGGCGTCGGCCGACGCCTGGTCCGCCTCCTTCAGATAGGCGGCGAGTGCGGTGTCCTTGCGGGCGAGTTGGGCGCGGACGACGCGGATGTGGTCGCTGGTGTCCTTGCGGGACGCGGAGTCCACCACGACCACGGACCACTCGGCGGGGAAGGCGGTGCGCTCCAGGACCGCGGGCAGCCCGGTGGGCCGGCCGTCCAGGAGCAGGGCGTCCCCCTCGATGACGGCGAGGTGGTCCATCCCGCCGCCGTTGAAGTGGGCGAACTCGAACTCGTACGCCCATCGGGCGAGGGTGCCGGGCGACGGCGGTGGCGTCCCGGCCGGGTCGGCGGCGGCCGTGTGGTCGGTGTAGGCCCGGAACAGCGCGACGATCAGCGCGGTCGAGGACGACAGTCCGCTGGCTGCCGGGGCCTCGCTGTGCACGGCGACCGCGGGCGGGCGGGGGCCGAGCCCGGGCGTGCGGGCGCGCAGGAAGTCCCAGACCTGGTCGGCCCAGTCGCCGCGGGGCGCGGGTGCGTCGCCCGGTACGCAGGTCACCGTGGTCGGCAGGGCCAGCGCGAGGCTGACGCTGCGGCCTCCGAGCCAGTCCAGGTCCTCCCCGGACAGGCACGCCCGGCAGGGCACGCTGACGCGTATGCGTTCCTGGTCGTTCATCGGGCCTGGAACCTTCCGGTGGCGGTGAACTCGCGGTACATCTCCAGCACGACGGCCGTGGACGGCAGCAGCGGCTGCGGCGCCCGGTCGAGGGGGCGGAAGTCGGCCTGGCGCACCTCGTCGGGGCCCGGCGAGAGCTCGCCGGACCAGGTGCGGGCCGTGAAGCAGAGGCCGAAGCAGTGGGTGACGTCCCCGTTGGGGTAGGTGATGGTGTGGATCTCGGGGTCGGACAGGGCGGCGAAGGGGACTAGGTCCTCGCGGCGGACCACGAGTCCGGTCTCCTCCTTCACCTCCCGCACGGCGGCGTCCGCGAAGTCGCCGCCCTCCTCGCACGCCCCGGCCGGGATCTCCCAGAGCCCGTTGTCGGCGCGCTGTTGGAACAGCGCGCGGCCGGTGTCGTCGACCAACAGGACCTGTGCGCCCGGCACGAGGAGCCTTCGGTGGCCCACGTGCTGCCGCAGTGACCAGATGTAGGAGCCGATGTATCCCACGTGTGCGGATCTCCTTCCACGCCCCGGCCGGTGTCCGGCCGTCGGTTCACGCCCCGGCCGGTGCCCGGCCGTCGGTGTGCCCAGTCTCACGCCTGCTCCGTGAGCCAGCCGGGAACGGCGGCCGGTGTGGCGTTCAGCCAGCGCACGTAGCGCTCGACGCCCTCCCGCACGGTGATCTCCGGGGTCCAGCGCAGCAGTTCGCGCAGCCGGTCGGTGGCCGCATAGCCGCCCAGCGGGTCGTCCGCGGGGCGCGGGGTGGTGACGAAGCGCGAGCCGGGGAAGTGGGGGGCGATCAGTTCGCCGACCTCGCGCACGGACGTCGGTATGCCGGTGCCGACGTTCACGGTCTCGCCGACGACGCCGTCCTCGACGAGCGCGAGCGCGGTGGCCGCGGCGATGTCGTCGACGTGGACGAGGTCGCGGACCTGGACGCCACCGCCGTTGAGGTGCATGGGCAGGCCGACCCGGGCGTGCATGGCGAGCCAGGCGACCATCCAGGAGTGGCTGCCGGGCTTGGGGACCTGGGGGTCTCCGTAGACGGAGAAGTACCGCAGGATGGCGTAGTCGGTGCCGGTGCCGGCGAGCAGCAGCCGGGTCTGGTGCTCGGCCCACAACTTGGAGTTGGCGTACACCGACAGCGGGTGCGGCGCCTGCTCCTCGCTGAAGCACTGGATCCCGTCGGTGGGAGACGTCCCGTTTCCGTAGACGGCCGCCGACGAGACGAAGACCATCCGGCGCACGCCGGCCGTGGCCGCCTCCTCCAGGACGACCTCGGTGCCCTCGACGTTGGCCGCGAAGGCGATGTCGGGGCGTCGGGTGCAGGCGGCGACGTCGGCGAAGGCGGCGGCGTGCACCAGGTACTCCGCCCCGGCCAGCACCCGGCGCACCGCTTCCCGGTCCCGGACGTCGCCCACGACCAGGTCCGTGCCCGACTGGTGGGCGCCGAACATCTCGTGGGTGGACTCGGGGTACGCGTCCATCCGGTCCAGTACGGTGACGTCCGCTTCGACGCCGCGCAGCAGCGCGGTGAGCCTGCTGCCGACGAGTCCGGCGCCGCCCGTGACCACGACCCTGGCGCCCGCCAGCTTCTCCAGTCGGGCAGTCACGGAATTCCCCGCTCCCGTTTCCTCACCCGTTCCAGCAGTCACACCCATAACAACTCCTCCGCTTGACCGATAGGCAGGTGAATCGTGCAAAGCAAGCATGACGATCTTCAACTGGCCTAACCAGGGCGCCTTTTTGGCACTCTTGCGGCCCCCGAAAGCCACGTCGTACTGTCCGGATCCGTATGGGGCCGAAGCTCTTTGACTATCCACATTCGGCCAACGGCGAGAAATCGAGGTTCTGCACAGCACAGCACTTCAGAGCAGGGTGAAGCACATCGGAGCACGGAGGAATGCGTGACGCGTTATCGCCTGAGTGGCGCGGTGATGACCCATCCAAAGCGATTGGCGGCGGCTGAGGCACTGGCCGAATCGGCACCCCCGGGGGCCTTACGGGTCGTCATGGACCCCGATCCGGGCGGTCGGCCGTCCGTCCTGCGCACGGCCCTGGCGGCCTGGTCGGCGATCGAGGAGGACGCCACCCACCACCTGGTGGTGCAGGACGACATGTTGTTGTCGGAGACCTTCTTCGAACGGGCCCGGGCCGCGGTGCGGGAAATGCCCGAAGCGGCCCTCGCGCTGTTCGCCCTCTGGGACGCCCGCAACGGCGCCGCGGTGCGTTTGGCGGCGATGTCGGGGGCGCGTTGGGTGGGTTCGGTCAACGAGTACTTTCCCTGTGTCGCGATCGTGCTGCCGCGCCGGGTCGCCACGGGTTTCGTGGAATACGGCCGGCAGCGCCTGGACGCCTGGCCGGATGACATCCTGATGTACCGGTACCTGCGCGACCGCGGGATTCCGTCCTACGTTTCGGTGCCGAGCCTGGCCGAACACGAGGACCGGGGAAGCATTTCCGGCAACGCGTTCCGCGGGCCGCGCCGCTCGGTGTGCTTCCTGCCCGACGACCGCCCCGGGAACGAGGGGGCGCGGCTCACGGGGCTGGGCGTCGTGCCGTTCTTCAAGCACGGGGTGGCCCAGTGCGCGGTCCGACAGGACGGCCCGGGTCCGGAACGCTGGCTCCACCTGGAGTGCGAGTCGTTCCTGGAGGGATCCGGCATCCGTGTGCAGAGACTGGATTCGGCCATGCTCGGATTGACCGAAGTGCGGGACCGGGAGGCGGTCCGCGGCACGTGGCTGACCGCGTTCGCCCTCGGGCTCGTGCATCGGCGGGACGGCCGGGGCGGTGCGCTCGACCCCGACGCCGATCCGGTGCTCGCCGAGGCGCTGGCGACGATCGGTCCGGGCGGGATCAGCCACCGCAGGAGCGAGGAGCAGATCGCCGAGGTGCGCGACGGCCTCGCGCGCGTCGCCCGGGCGGGACTTGAGGCGGGGTTGACCGCCGGGGAGCGCCGCACCCCGGCGGGCCGGGGACCGCGGGCCGCGCGGACCGGCCCCGCGCACGCCGTGGGACTGGTCGGCGGGGCGAGTCCGCTGGGCGAACACCTGGCCCGCGGTCTGGCCGACCGCGGGTGCCGGGTGACCGCCCTGGGGACAGAGGGCGGTCACCCGGCGCCGGGAGGCCGGACGCCGGGGCTCGACGCGGTGGTCGACCTCGGGCCGCTGCACCACCACGGCGAACGGGCCCCGGCGAGCGTGGTCGTACGGTTGCTGGACCGCGCCGACGGCACGGTCCGCAGCACGCACACGCTGCACACCGGCGACCTGTACGGCCCCGGGTGCTCGCGCGACTCGGCGATCGGGCGGATGGTGTGGAGCGCGCTGCGCTACCAACCGGTCGTCGTCACCGAGCCGCCGGGCCCGGACCTGCGTCCGCTGCACACCGCCGACCTCGTCGACGCCGTCGCCCACGCGGTGACCGCCCCCGTCCGGGAGCGTGCGGTGCTGCTGCCCGTCGGGAGTCCGCTCGGGGTGCGGGAGGTGGCCGACGCGGTCCTGGAGGCCGTACGTCCGGTTCCGCTGGAGGCCGTCGCCGCAGCGGACCGGCAGGGTCGACGTGGTCGCCAGGACCGCGGCGACCGGCTGGACGGGCTGGGTCTGCCGGGCCTGCCGACCCTTGAGGGGTGGAAGCCGACCCGGGAGCTGCGCCACGGACTGCACACCTTCGCGCAGTGGTTGGCGTACGAGGGAATCCGGCACGCGCCCGACTAGGTCGTGTCCGGGCCTGTCTCACGGATTGCGCTAGGCGCGCTTGCGGGCCCGGGCCAGCACCAGCGCGCCGCCGCCGAGGCCGAGCAGCACGGCGGCGCCACCGGCGACGTACATCGTGGTGGCGCTGCCGCCGGTCTCGGCGAGGTTCTCGTCCGAGGGGGTCGAGCCGCCCTGCTCCTTCGGGCCCGGGGCGGGCGGCGTCTCCGTCTTCGGCTCCTCGGGCTGCTCGGGCTTGGGGGCCGGCGCGGCCTTCGGCGCCTCGCACGTCGCCTTGACCAGGGTGACGTTGCCGTTCACCTCGGCCACGTTCAGCTTGAGCGGGTTGACGTTGACGTTGAGTTCGAGCGCGGTGGCGGCGGCCGTGCGGGAGGTGGTCTCGCGCTTGGACAGGTCCAGCGTGACCTCGCCGACGCCGGGCACCGTGACCTGGGTGCGACCGCCCGCGGTGAGGGTGACCTTCTGGCCGAGCACCTTCACGTGACCGAGGAGGTTCGACTCGGCGATCGGCTTCTTGCCGGCCTCGCACACGGCCTTGGAGGTGACCTGCTCGACCTCGATCAGGGAGAGCAGAGGGAGGCCGGGCACGTGCACCTTGGCGCGGGCCAGGTTCACGTACCCCTCGGCGCGCTTCTTGTCCGCGGTGGCCCGGGAGGTGGCGACGTCGGCCCGCAGGACCTCGAAGGGCCGGCCCTCGTCGACCCCGTCCAACCGCACGCTGAGCCCGGTCTTCTCGGCGCTGGCGGGCGCCTTCACCTCGTTCAGGGACGCGCTGAGGGGAAGGTGGACGGTCTTGTTGAGCAGGGAGACGTCCAGCCCGGTGCGCAGGACGACCGCGCTCGCCCGCCCCTCTTCGCCGCCCCCCGCGGCGTGGGCCGGGCCGGCGAGCGCAACGGGTGCCGCGACCAGGGCGACGGCCGCGGTGACGGCGGCGCAGCGGCGGGCGGGCACGCGCATGGCATTGCTGTTCAAGGTGTGGAACCCCCACAAGAGGAATGACGTCGTCCGTCGACCACGGGGACACGTGGTCGGTGACGACCGAGACGCCTCATCTTTACGCACTGAGAGTGAACCGACGGCTACCGGGCGTCAGTTCACTCCAAAGGGGGGTTTCCGGCCGTGCTTTCGATTCCTGAGGCACGTGCGTTCCTTCTGACCCCTGTTTTCACACCCCACGGGGTACGTGCGCCACTGCCGTGACGACGATCGGGACTTCGGCTGAAAAAGGCTCAACGACGGCCCGTCGTCAAACGTCACGCCGTGTCAACAGCGCGCCCGTCAACGACTCGCCCGCCAACAGCTCGCCCGCCAACGGCTCGCTTCGGCGGGCCGGTGGTGGTTCAGCCGACGATCCGCCCGTTCAGGACCACCCTCAGCGGATCGGCCAACACCCGGACGTCCGCGCGCGGATCGCTCCCGTACACCACCAGGTCGGCCGGTGCGCCCTCCTCCAGCGCCGGGCGGCCAAGCCACGCCCGCGCCTTCCAGGTGGTGGCCGCCAGCGCCTCCAGCGGCGGGATGCCTGCCTTCGCCAACTCGGCGACTTCGGCGGCGACCAGGCCGTGCGGCAGCGAGCCGCCCGCGTCGGTGCCGACGAAGACGGGGATACCGGCGTCGTAGGCGTTGCGGACCGTGTCGTACCGGCGCGCGTGCAGGCGTCGCATGTGCGCCGCCCAGTCGGGGAACTTGGCCTCGCCGCCGTCCGCGAGCGAGGGGAAGGTGGCGATGTTGACCAGGGTCGGCACGATGGCGACGCCGCGTTCGGCGAAGAGCGGAATGGTGTCGTCGGTGAGCCCGGTGGCGTGCTCGACGCAGTCGATTCCGGCCTCGACGAGGTCGCGCAGCGAGTCCTCGGCGAAGCAGTGCGCGGTGACCCGCGCGCCCAGTCGGTGCGCCTCTGCGATGGCCGCTTCGACCTCTGCGCGCGGCCAGCAGGCGGTCAGGTCGCCGGCGTCGCGGTCGATCCAGTCGCCGACCAGCTTCACCCAGCCGTCGCCGCGGCGCGCCTCCCGGGCGACGTAGGCGACCAGATCGGCCGGCTCGATCTCATGGGCGTAGTTGCGGATGTAGCGACGGGTGCGGGCGATGTGCCGGCCCGCCCTGATGATCTTCGGCAGGTCCTCGCGGTCGTCGATCCAGCGGGTGTCGGCGGCCGAGCCGGCGTCCCTGATCAGCAGGGCGCCGGCGTCCCGGTCGGTGAGCGCCTGCTTCTCGCTGGTGGCGTCGTCCACCGCGCCGTGCCGGTCGAGCCCGACGTGGCAGTGGGCGTCCACCAGCCCGGGCAGCGCCCAGCCCGTCACGGTCACCGCCTCCGCGGCCGGCCGGTCGTAGGTGACGCGCCCGTCGACCACCCACAACTCGTCCCGGACGTCCTCCGGGCCGACGAGCACCCGCCCCTTCACATGCAGCACCGCGTGATCGCTCATGTCTGCACTGTACGAGGGCACCGCCGCACCGTACGAGGGGCCGCCGCGGCCTGGGTACCCTCGTTGAGCGGCCGGATCACACTGGCCGAAACCCATCGAAAGCGCCCCAGGGCCGCACCGGCTCGGCGCCATCCGCTCGACGATCCGAAGAAGGCACCCACCGTGACCCATCCGTTCCTGGACCTGCCCCCGTTGACCGCCGAGCGCTTCGCGGCGATCGAGCGTCGGGTGGCCGCGCTGCTCGACACCGAGCAGGACGTCGTGATCACGCAGGGCGAGGCGCTGCTGCCGCTGGAGGGCTGCATCCGCTCCGGCGCCCGGCCGGGGTCGACCGCGCTGAACGTGGTCACCGGCCCGTACGGGCAGACCTTCGGCAACTGGCTGCGGGACTGCGGCGCCGCGGTCGTGGACCTGGAGGTGCCGTTCCACACCGCGGTCACCGCCGAGCAGGTGGCGCAGGCGCTGGCCGCGCACCCGGAGATCGACTTCGTCTCCCTGGTGCACGCGGAGGCGGCGACCGGCAACACCAACCCGGTGGCCGAGATCGGCGAGGTCGTCCGGGCGCACGGCGCGCTGTTCATGCTGGACGCGGTGGCGTCGGTGGCCGCCGAGCCGCTGCTGCCGGACGCCTGGGGCGTGGACCTGTGCGTGATCGGGGCGCAGAAGGCGATGGGCGGACCGGCGGGGGTCTCGGCGGTGTCCGTGAGCGGGCGCGCCTGGGAGCGCTTCGCGGCGAACCCGGCCGCGCCGCGCCGCTCGTACCTCTCGCTGCTGGACTGGAAGGAGCGCTGGATCGACGGCGGACGGCGGGCACTGCTGCACGCGCCGGCGCAGCTGGAGATGTTGGCGCTGGAGGCGTGCGTGGAGCGCGTCGAGTCGGCGGGGCTGGACGCCGTGACGGCCCGGCACGCCTCGGCGGCGGCGGCCACGCGCGCGGGCGTGGTGGCGCTCGGGGGCGGTCTGACGCCGTACGTGCACGACGCCCGGGACGCGGCGCCGGTGGCCACCACGCTGCGCACCCCGCCCGGGGTGAACGCCGCCGAGCTGGTCGCCCGGGCGCTGGCGGCCGATCCGTCGCTGCCGCTGGTCGCCGGTGGCGGGGCGCTGGCCAAGGAGATGATCCGGGTCAACCACTACGGGGTGGACGCGACCCGCGGCGCGGTGCGCTCCTCGCTGGCGGCGCTCGGCGCGGCGCTGGTCGAACTCGCCCCGGGCACCACCGTGGACCTTGAGGGGGCCGGCCGCGCCGTCTCCGACAGCTGGTCTTAATAATTCAAAGAGAATCCCGCACAAATCCCAAATGACGGGGAGCCGCCTTTACCTAGGCAGCTCCCCGTTTTCTTCTGCCCGGGTTTCCCGGCCCTAAACGCTAAAGTTCCGACAGGGAAATCCGGCCGACTTTGAGATGTGACCGACTCCACACCATGCCCGTTTAGCGGCTTATTTACCGGACAAAGTGGGACATAATCCTGCCTCTTCTTCGGCCAGGTCGCGCCCGCGCGATAACACATCACTTCGAATCACCCAACCCTCAGCCGCCATGCATATATCGAATTCAATCGGTAAATTGCCTGGACATGACCGCCGCGCAAGACGACCTTGTACGAGCCTCATCCTCCACCACCCCGAGCGAATTCACCGTCATCGAAACCCCACGGGTCGAAGACGGAGCCGCGATCTGGCGCATCGCCCGCGACTCCGAGGTCCTGGACCTCAACTCCCCGTACAGCTATCTGCTGTGGTGTCGTGACTTCGCCGCCACCTCGCTGGTGGCCCGGGACGGCACCGGTGAGCCGATCGCCTTCGTCACGGGCTATCTGCGCCCGGACCGACCCGAGGCGCTGGTCGTCTGGCAGGTCGCGGTGGACCGGGACCACCGGGGGCGCGGGCTCGCGGGCACCCTGCTGGACGCGCTGACCTCCCGCGTCACCCAGGGACGGGGCGTGCGCGAGGTGGAGACCACCGTCACCCCCGGCAACACCGCGTCGGACCGTCTGTTCACCGCGTACGCCCGACGCCAGGGCGCCCGGCTGGAGCGCGAAGTGCTGTTCTCCGAGGCCGTCTTCCCGCACGGGGAGGCGGACCGCACGGGTGCGCCGACCGCGGACCACGAGCCCGAGATCCTCTACCGCATCGGTCCGTTGGCCGCCTGACCAGCAGCCGAACACCGAAGCGCACCGACGAACGGCGCCGCACGCACAAGACGCACGAGACGCACACGAAGTGCATGACACGCAGACGTGCACGACGTGCAAGAGACGTCGACCGCCGTTCACCTCCGCCCACCGCCCCGTCCGGCGACCACCCCCCTGTTGGAGGCAGAGCCCCATGACCATCACCCCGCCCGCCCTGAGCGTCTTCGAAACCCTGGAGTCCGAAGTCCGCTCCTACTGCCGGGGGTGGCCCGCCGTCTTCGACCGGGCGCAGGGCAGCCGACTGACCGACGAGGACGGCCACAGCTACCTCGACTTCTTCGCCGGCGCCGGCTCGCTCAACTACGGCCACAACAACCCGGTCCTCAAGCGCGCCCTGCTCGACTACCTCGAACGGGACGGCATCACCCACGGCCTGGACATGGCGACCACGGCGAAACGGACCTTCCTGGAAGCCTTCCAGAACATCGTGCTGAGCCCGCGCGACCTGCCGTACAAGGTCATGTTCCCCGGACCGACCGGCACCAACGCGGTGGAAGCGGCGCTCAAGCTGGCCCGCAAGGCGAAGGGCCGCGAGCCCGTCGTCTCGTTCACCAACGCCTTCCACGGCATGTCGCTGGGGTCCCTCGCGGTCACCGGCAACGCCTTCAAGCGCGCCGGCGCCGGCATCCCGCTGGTGCACGGCACCCCCATGCCGTTCGACAACTACTTCGACGGCACCGTGCCGGACTTCCTCTGGTTCGAGCGGCTGTTGCAGGACCAGGGCTCCGGCCTGGACAAGCCCGCGGCCGTGATCGTGGAGACCGTGCAGGGCGAGGGCGGCGTGAACGTGGCCCGCCCCGAGTGGCTGCGCTCCCTCAAGGCCCTGTGCGAACGGCAGGACATGCTGCTGATCGTCGACGACATCCAGATGGGCTGCGGGCGCACCGGGGACTTCTTCTCCTTCGAGGAAGCGGGCATCACCCCGGACATCGTCACCCTGTCCAAGTCGATCAGCGGCTACGGACTGCCCATGTCGCTGTGCCTGTTCCTGCCGGAGCTCGACCTGTGGGAGCCGGGCGAGCACAACGGCACCTTCCGCGGCAACAACCCGGCGTTCGTCACGGCCACGGCGGCGCTGGAGACGTACTGGACCGACCGCGAGATGGAGAAGCAGACCCGGGTGCGCGGCGAGCAGGTCGAGCAGGGGCTGCTCGCACTCGCCGCGGAGAGCGCCCGGCCTGACTTCAGCTTCCGCGGCCGGGGCCTGGTGTGGGGGCTGGAGTTCGCCGACGGCGAGCGCGCCGGGGCGATCTGCGCCCGCGCCTTCGAGTTGGGGCTGCTGCTGGAGACCTCCGGGCCGCGCGGCGAGGTCGTGAAGCTGCTGCCCGCGCTGACCGTCACCGCCGCGGAGTTGGACGAGGGCCTGCGGATCCTCGCCCGGGCCGTGCGCGAGACCGCCTGACGCCCGGCGCCCCCGAACCACCCGACGCCCCTCGTCACCACCGAGTTCAGAAAGGCACCACCACTGTGATCGTACGTTCGCTCAAGGAGATCCAGGACACCGAGCGCCACGTGAGAGCGGCCTCGGGGACCTGGGAGAGCAAGCGCCTGATCCTCGCCCGGGAGAAGGTCGGGTTCTCGCTCCACGAGACCGTGCTGTACGCCGGTACGGAGACGTCCATGTGGTACGCGAACCACGTCGAGGCCGTGCTCTGCGTGGAGGGCACCGCCGAGCTGACCGACGACGAGACCGGCGAGGTCCACTGGATCGAGCCGGGCACGATGTACCTGCTCGACGGCCACGAGCGCCACACCCTGCGCCCCGTCACCGACTTCCGTTGCGTCTGCGTCTTCAACCCGCCGGTCACCGGCCGTGAGGACCACGACGAGAACGGCGTCTATCCGCTGCTCACCGAGGAGGGCTGAAAGCATGACCACCGCCACCCGCACCCCCGTCGTCGAGGACCTCTATCCGAGCCGCGGCCCCGCCGAGGTGGTGACGCCGCGTCAGGACCCGGTCGTGTGGTCCGCGCCCGGCGCGCCCGGTCCCATCACCTCCGGTGACCTCGCCTCGTACGAGCGCGACGGCTTCCTCGGCGTCGAGGACCAGATCACCGACGACGAGGTGCGCCTGTACCGCACCGAGATGGAGCGGCTGATCGCCGATCCCGCCGTGCGCGCCGACGAGCGGGCCATCGTGGAGCCGCGGTCCCAGAAGGTGCGCTCGATCTTCGAGGTGCACCGGCTCAGCGAGGTCTTCGCGGCGCTGGTGCGCGACGAGCGCGTGGTGGGCCGGGCGCGGCAGATCCTCGGCTCGGACGTGTACGTCCACCAGTCCCGGATCAACGTGAAGCCCGGGTTCGGCGCTTCGGGCTTCTACTGGCACTCGGACTTCGAGACCTGGCACGCCGAGGACGGGCTGCCGAACATGCGGGCGGTCTCGGTCTCCATCGCGCTGACGGAGAACCGGGACACCAACGGCGGGCTGATGATCATGCCCGGCTCGCACCGCACGTTCCTGGGCTGCGCGGGTGCCACGCCCGACGACAACTACAAGAAGTCCCTGCAGATGCAGGACGCGGGCACGCCGTCCGACGGCGCGCTGACCCGGTTCGCCGACGAGCACGGCATCCGGCTGTTCACCGGCCGGGCCGGCTCGGCGACCTGGTTCGACTGCAACTGCATGCACGGCTCGGGCGACAACATCAGCCCGTATCCCCGCAGCAACGTCTTCGTCGTCTTCAACAGCGTGGAGAACGCGGCGGTGGAGCCGTTCGCCGCGCCGGTGCGCCGGCCGGAGTTCATCGGGGCCCGGGACTTCACCCCGGTGCGGTAGGACGGGCGGGAACGGCGAGGGGCCCCGCAAGCGCGGGGCCCCTCGCCGTGTGTGCGTCAGACGCGGCTGAGCGTCGGGTAGTCCGTGTAGCCGCGCTCGTCGCCGCCGAAGAAGGTGGCGGAGTCCGGGGTGTTGTACGGGCCCTCGGACCGCAGCCGCTCCGGGAGGTCGGGGTTGGCGAGGAAGAGCGCGCCGAAGGAGATCATGTCGGCGGTGCCGTCCTCGATCGCGGCGAGCTGGCTGTGGTCGGAGGGGGTCGGGGTGCCGTCGTTGAGGATCAGCGTTCCGGAGAACTCCTTGCGCACCGCCTCCACCAGCTCCCGCCGCTCCGGCCCGCACTGCAGCACGTGCAGGTACGCGAGCCCCAGCGGCTCCAGCGCGCGGACCAGCGCGAGGTACACCTCGTCCGGCTCCGGCTCGTGGACGTCGGTCATCGGGTTGCAGGGCGAGATGCGCAGGCCCACCCGGTCCGCGCCGATCGCGTCGACCGCGGCGCGGACGGCCTCCACCGCGAACCGGATGCGGTCCTCGACGCTGCCGGCGCCCCACTCGTCCGTGCGGACGTTGGTGTTCTGGCCGAGGAACTGGTGGATCAGATAGCCGTTGGCGCCGTGCAGCTCGACGCCGTCGAAGCCGGCGGCCACCGCGTTGCGGGCGGCGGAGGCGAAGTCCTCGATGGTGGCGCGTACGGCCGCGTCGGACAGCTCGTGCGGGACCGGGAAGTCCTTCATGCCCTCGTGCGTGTAGAGCTGGCCGGCCGCGGCGACGGCGGAGGGGCCGACCGGGTGGAGGTCGCCCGGCAGCAGGTCCGGGTGGCCGATCCGACCGCTGTGCATCAGCTGGGCGAAGATCGTGCCGCCCTCCGCGTGCACGGCGTCGGTGACCTTGCGCCACCCCGCGACCTGCTCCTCGCTGTGCAGCCCCGGGGTGTCGGGGTACCCCTGGCCGACCGCGGACGGCTGCACGCCCTCGGTGATGATCAGCCCGGCGGAGGCGCGCTGCGCGTAGTACGTGGCCATGGCGTCGGTGGGCGACAGGCCGGGGCCGTACGCGCGGGACCGGGTCATGGGCGCCATGGCGATGCGGTTCGTCAGCGTGCGTCCGGCGAGGTGGAGGGGGTCGAAGGCGGTGGTCATGAACGCTCCCAAAGAAGAATGTGTGGCCGACCAAGCATTGGCGCCGGAAGCCACCGTAACGCATTACTTGGCCAGCCAAGAGTAAAACTTGGTCGACCAATGTAAAATTTCGGGGAGAAGTCCGCGAGACACTGGGATCCCACAGCCGGAGGACCGGCGGCGAGCGTGACTGGCGGAGTGGAGGAGTCCCGATGACGACCGAGGTCGAGGCGGAGGGCGTGGCTGTCCGAAGCGCGCCGGACGACGCGGAACCTGCGTGCGTGGAGGCGGAGCCGGCGTGCAAGGCGGGCGGCCCCGTGGGCTACGCCGTGGGGCACGTGGCCCGGCTGCACCGGATGGCCGGGGGCAAGGTGCTGCGCGGGCTCGGCCTCTACCCCGGGCAGGAGTTCGTGATGCTCCACCTGTGGAAGTCCGGCCCGCTGCGCCAGTCGGACCTGATCAAGTTCGCGGACCTGGACCCGTCCACCGTCACGAAGATGCTCCAGCGCCTGGAGCAGGCCGGCCACGTACGCCGCCGGCCCGACCCGGCCGACCGGCGGGCGGTGCTCGTCGAGGCCACGGCGCAGAGCTGTGCCCTGCGCCGCGCGGTGGAGGAGTCGCTGAACACCCTGGAGGAGCAGATGCTCACCGGGCTCGACGAGGACGAGCGCACCGAGCTGCTGCGGCTGCTGAAGAAGGCGGAGCGCAATCTGTGCGCGCAGACCGGCGAGTGCGAAGAGCAGGAGTGATCCCCGCCCGGCCCGCGGACGGCCGGAAGGCGTACGCGTACACGATCACGTAGAGGTGCGGGGTACGGGCAGGGGTACGGGGGCTGTCAGGCGAGCGCGTCGAGCGCCCGGTCCACGTGCTCGGGCGTGTTGTAGAGGTGGAAGGAGAACCGCAGGTTCCCCGCCCGGGCCGAGGCCACGACCCCGGCCCGCGCCAGCCGCTCCACCCGGTCGCCGGCCCCCGGCACGGCCACGATCGCCGAGTCCGTGGCCACCGCCGGCAGGCCGAGCGCGTCCAGCCCCGCCGTGAAGCGCCGGGCCAGCCCGGTCACGTGCCGGTGCACGGCCGCCACCCCGACCTCCTCCAGCAGCGCGAGCGACGCGACCGCGCCGTGATAGGCGGCGTACGCCGGTGACTCGTCGAAGCGCCGGGCGTCGGGTGCCAGGTGCTCGACGGGCCCGTACATGGGCCAGTCGACGGAGGCGAAGTTTCCGGCGTTCAGGGGCCGCAAGGTGCGCTGCGCATCCTCGGTGACGGTCAGGAAGCACACCCCGCGCAGGCCCATCAGGAACTTGTAACCGCAGGTCACCGTGGCGTCGAAGGTGCCGGCGTCCAGCGGCAGCCAGCCCGCCGACTGGCTCGTGTCGACCAGTGTGCGCGCCCCGTGGACGGCCGCCGCCTCGCGTACGGCGGCGAAGTCGGCGATGCGCCCGTCGGCGGACTGCACCGCCGAGAACGCGACCAGCGCGGTCCCGGGGCGCACCGAGTCCGCGAGGGCCTTGAGCGGCGCGTACCGCAGGACGAGGTCACCGCGGATCGCGAAGGGGGTGATGAGGGAGGTGAAGTCGCCCTCCGGGAAGAGCACTTCGGCCCCGGGCGGCAGGGCCGCGGCCACCAGCGCGACCTGCCCGGCCAACGAGCTGCCGGCGGCGACCCGGTCCTCCCCCACCCCGCACAGCCGGGCGAAGGAGGCGCGGGCGACGCCCAGCGCGGCGTAGTCACCGGCGCCCCCCGGTCGGCCCGCGGCCAACTCGTCGACCAGCGACGTGATCGCGGCGACGGCCCGGCGCGGCAGCACCCCGCAGCTCGCCGTGTTGAGGTACGTCGAGGTCAGCGCGAACTCGGACCCGCCCAGGCTCTCCATACGATCATCCTGGGTCGCCCCCGGGGAGGGGTCAACCCCAGCGCAGCAGGGGCACCCCTCCGCCTCCAGCCCGCAGGCAAGTGCCGGGGGAAGCGAATGAGGGGCGCGGGGAACTGCGCGAACAGCCACAGACGGGCCGCAGACGCCATGACCGCTCATGTGCCACGGCGCTACCGCGTCTACCAGCACCAGGGCGGAAGAGCCACCCGCGACTTTACGGACACAACCTACGCACCCGCCGCGTCCGCCGCCCGGCTCTGCCACGCCTTCTCCAGCACCTCGGTGAAGAGCTCGGGCGGCTGGGCGCCGGAGAGGCCGTAGCGCCGGTCGACGACGAAGAACGGCACGCCCTTCGCGCCCAGCTCGACCGCCTCCCGCTCGTCCGCGCGGACGTCCGCGGCGTACGCATCCCCGTCCGCGAGCACCGCGCGCGCCTGCTCGCCGTCCAGTCCGGCCTCGACGGCGAGCGCGACGAGGGCCTCGTGGTCGAAGACGGAGCGCTCCTCGGCGAAGTTGGTCCGGTAGACGACGTCGAGGAGTTCGCGCTGTCGGCCGCGGGCCTTCGCCAGGTGCAGCAGTCGGTGCACGTCGAAGGTGTTGCCGTGGTCCCGGCCCTCGGTGAGGTACGGCAGGCCGTCGCCACGGGCGCCCTCCGCGACGCGCTCCTCCATCGCCTGCGCCTCCTCGCGCGTGCTGCCGTACACCTTCGTCAGCACGTCGATGACGGACGACGTCTCGCCCCGGGGGCGGTCGGCGTCCAGCTCGTAGGAGCGGTACACCACCTCGACCCGGTCGGCGTGGTCGAAGGCGGCGAGGCCCTTCTCGAAGCGTGCCTTGCCCACGTAGCACCAGGGGCAGACGATGTCGCCCCAGATCTCGACGCGCATGCCGTCCCGTCCCGTCCCCATGTGTCGTCCTCTTCCGCAGTCGTCGCCGGGTAAGCCGGCGCGGGCGCGCCCTGAGGGCGCGCCCTTTGGGGGCGACAACGCGCGTCGTGATCGGGACATTCCTCCCCGGGCGCCGACGTCAGGACTGGGGGGTCTCCAGCCGGCCGTCCACCCGGCGCGGCAGCCCGAGGGGGTTGGCCTCCGCGAGTTCCGGCGGCAGCAGCGCCGCCGGGGTGCCCTGGTACGTGACCGGGCGCAGCCAGCGCTCGATGGCGGTGGCGCCGACGGACGTGGAGGTGGAGGTGGTCGCCGGGTAGGGCCCGCCGTGGTGCTGGGCCGGGGCGACGGCCACGCCGGTGGGCCAGCCGTCGACGAGGATCCGGCCGGCGAGCGGCGTCAGCGCGGCGAGCAGTGCCGCGCCCCGCCCCCGCCCCTCCGCCTCGGCGCCGGACAGGTGCACGGTCGCGGTGAGGTTGCCGGGCAGCCGGCCGAGCACCTCGGTGACGTCGTCGTCGCTGGCGTACCGGGCGACGACCGTGACGGGGCCGAAGCACTCCTCCAGCAGCAGGTCGTGCGGGCCGTCGGCGGTGAGCAGGGACGCCGGGACGGTCAGGAAGCCGGCGCTGACGGTGTGCTCGCCGCCGGCGCCGGGGGTCAGCGGGGTCTCGACGGACGGCAGCCCGGCCCGTTCCCGTACGCCGTCGACGAAGGCGGAGCGCATCCGGTGGTCGAGCATCACCCCTGGCTCGGTGTTGCCGAGCGCGTTCGTCAGGGCCGTCACGACCTGGTCGCCCGCCGCCGACTGCGGGACCAGGACGAAGCCGGGCTTGGTGCAGAACTGGCCCTCGCCGAGGGTCATGGAGCCGGCGAGTCCGGCGCCGATCTGAGCGGCGCGCTCGGCCGCCGCCTCCTCGGTGACGACGACGGGGTTCAGGGAGCCGAGTTCGCCGTGGAAGGGGATGGGGACGGGGCGGGCCGCCGCCGCGTCGAAGAGGGCGCGCCCGCCGCGTACGGAACCGGTGAAGCCGGCCGCGGCCACCGTCGGGTGCGCCACCAGCGTCACGCCGGCGTCGAAGCCGTGGACGACGGCGACGACGTCCTCCGGCAGCCCGGCCCGGGCCGCCGCGCGGCGCAGCAGGGTCGCGCAGAGTTCGGAGGTGGCGGGGTGGTCCGGGTGGGCCTTGACGACGACGGGGCAGCCGGCGGCGAGCGCGCTGGCGGTGTCGCCGCCGGGTACGGAGAAGGCGAGCGGGAAGTTGCTGGCGGCGTACACGGCGACGACCCCGAGCGGGATCTTGTAGCGGCGCAGGTCGGGCCAGGGCGGGGTGCGGTCGGCGTCGGCGTGGTCGATGCGCACGTCCAGGTAGCCGCCGTCGTCGACGACGTCGGCGAAGGCGCGCAGTTGGGCGGTGGTGCGGGCGAGTTCGCCGGCCAGCCGGGTGGGGCCGAGGGCGGTCTCCGCGTCGGCGGCCTCGATGACCGGGTCCCGGGCTTCGTCGAGCAGGTCGGCCGCGGCGCGCAACAGGGCCGCGCGGGCGGCCCGGTCGGCGAGTGCGGCGCGGGACGCGTGCGCGGCGCGCACCGCGCGGTCGACCTCCGCGGCCGTGGACTCCACCGCGACCTGCTCCCGCGGCTTCCCGGTTCGGGGGTCGACACTCCAGACTGGTGCTGCTGTCACCGCGGCTTCCTCTCCGGTCGTCGTGGGCGTGCCGCCCGCGTCGTCTGCGTCGTGTCGCCAGTGCCAGGGTCGCCGGGCCCGTCGGAGCCGTTCACGGCTCGCGTCGTGGATGCGCGGCCTCGCGCAGGGCCGGACGTTCTTCAGGGTTTGTTCGGTATCGTGAACGATGTTCCTGTTGATGAATGGCACGGGGGTCTTCGGACTCTATTTCCGGCTGTTCCGCACGGTCAAGAAGGGGCGTGGAGCCGATGGCGGCGGCCGATTCGGGTGGTTCGGGCGGGGCACAGGTCAAGTCCGCGGTGCGGACGGTGGAGTTGTTGGAGTACTTCGCCGGGCGCCCCGGCATGCACTCGCTCGCCGCGGTCCAAGAAGCGGTCGGCTACCCCAAGTCCAGCCTGTACATGCTGTTGCGGACGCTGGTCGAGCTCGGTTGGGTGGAGACGGACGCGACCGGCACCCGGTACGGGATCGGGGTGCGCGCCCTGCTGGTCGGCACCTCCTACATCGACGGCGACGAGGTCGTGGCCGCGGCCCGCCCCACGCTCGACCGGCTCTCCGACGACACCACCGAGACGATTCACCTGGCGCGTCTCGACGGCACCAACGTGGTGTACCTGGCGACCCGCCAGTCCCAGCACTACCTGCGGCCCTTCACCCGGGTCGGGCGCCGGCTGCCGGCGCACTCCACCTCGCTCGGCAAGGCCCTGCTCGCGACGTACAGCGACGAACAGGTGCGCAAAATGCTGCCGAAGACGCTCTCGTCGCTGACGGAACACACCATCACGGACCGGGAGAAGCTCATCGAGGAGCTGCACGCGGTGCGCGAGCAGGGGTACGCGGTGGACCGCGAGGAGAACACCCTGGGCCTGCGCTGCTTCGGCGTGGCGATCCCGTACCGCACGCCGGCGCGGGACGCCATCAGCTGCTCGGTGCCGGTGGCGCGGCTGACCCCGGGGCACGAACAGCTGATCAAGGACGCCCTGTTCGACGCGCGGGACCGGCTCACCCTCGCCACCCGGCGGCTGTGACGTCGCCGGTGTGACTGATGCCGGCGATGTCGGCGATGTCGCTGACATCGCCGGGGGCCGGCGGCTGAGATCCACGGGGGAACGGGACGGGAGCGGGGGCAGGTGGGGGCACCTTCCACGGCACGGGTGAGGATCCGGGCGGCGCTGCGCGCGCTGTTCGACCGGCGGGCGCGGGGCCGCTGGTTCCACCTGGTGCTGGGCGGCGCCCTGTTGATGCCGTTCTGGATCCTGGCCGGCGTCGTCCTCGGCCCGTTCACCCGCTCGCGCGTCTTCGTGTCGTCGTACCTCGGGGACCAGTTGCTGGCGTACGCGGTCGCCCTTCCGTTGGCCGCGGCGACGGCGCTGGTGTCGCAGTTGCGGCCGTTGTCGGTGGCGGCGGCGCGGGCGCTGTGCTCGCTGCCGGACGGGGCGCTGGCCGACGGGCCGGCGCGGTCGCGGGCGACCCGGACGCGGGCCGCGGCCTGGTTCACGCTCCACACCGGGGTGGGCGCGCTGGTCAGCGGGGCGTCGTTGGCGCTGCCGCCGTTCGCGGCGAGTACGGCCCTGGTGCCGTTCGTCCCGCCGATGCGCACGTGGCTGCGGGTGCCGGACTTTCCGTTCTGGGTACTCGCGCTCTTCCCCGTCGCGGGCGTCGCCATGCTGCTGGCGCTGGCGGGGGTCTCGGCGGCGGCCGGGGCGCTGCTGGCACGCGCGGCACAGGCGCTGCTGGGGCCGACGCCCGCGGATCGGCTGGCGGCGGCCGAGCGGCGCGCGAACGAACTGGCCGAGCGCAATCGGCTCGCCCGGGAGCTGCACGACTCGGTGGGGCACGCGCTGAGCGCGGTCACGCTCCAGGCGGGCGCCGCGCGCCGGGTGGTCGACCGCGACCCGGAGTTCGTGCGGCAGGCGCTGGAGGCGATCGAGGAGACCGCCCGGCGCACGGTCGACGAGTTGGACACGGTCCTCGGGCTGCTACGGGACGACGGCGCGGCGGGGGCCGACGAAGCGGTGGCCGACGGCCCCACGCTGGCGGAGCTGGACGGACTCCTGGCGCGCAGCGGGGTGCCGGTGGATTCGGTGGTGGACTCGGCGGTGGAGGGGGCCGGGGGCTCGGAGCTGAAGGGGGTGCCGGCGCCGGTGTCCCGTGCGGCGTACCGCATCGTCCAGGAGGGGCTGAGCAACGCCCTGCGGCATGCCGGGGCGGTCCCGGTGTCCTTGCGGATCGCCCGGCGCGGCGCGGAAGTCGCCCGTCGCGGCGAGAAGATCGGCCGGCACGGCGAGGGAATCGCCCGGCGCGGCGAGGAATTGGAGATCACGATGGAGAACCCACTGCCGGCCAGGGCGCCGGTGGTCCGCCCGGGTGGCGGGCGCGGGGTGGCGGGGATGGTCGAGCGGGCGGCGGCCCTCGGGGGCGTCGTCGAGGCGGGCCCCGCGGACGGGGTGTGGCGACTGTACGCCAAACTCCCCCTGAACGACCGTTCGGGTGGCACGCTGGGATTCGATCGGTGAGCGCGGTGCGGGTCGTGATCGCCGACGACGAGCGGATGGTGCGCACTGCGCTGCGCGTGATCCTGGAAGCGGAGCCCGACCTGGAGGTGATCGGAGAGGCCAGGACCGGCGAGGAAGCCGTGTCCGTGGTGTGCGAGTTGCGGCCGGACGTCGTGCTGATGGACGTGCGGATGCCGGAGCTGGACGGCATCCGGGCGACGGAGCGCATCCTCGCCGCACTGGACGCACCGCCGCGGATCCTGGTGGTGACGACGTTTGAGAACGACGCGTATGTGTACGACGCGCTGCGCGCGGGTGCGGCGGGCTTCCTGCTCAAGCGGGCGGACGCGGACCACTTGGTGCAGACGGTCCGGCTGGTCGCCCAGGGCGATGCGCTGGTGTTCCCGTCGGCCGTGCGGGCGCTGGCCCGGGCGTACGGCCCGGGGCCGTCCGCCGCTCCCCCGGCCTGGGTGGCGCGGCTGACCGAGCGGGAGGCGGACGTGCTGCGCCTGATGGCGAGCGGCCTGACGAACAGGGAGATGGCCCGTGAGATGGAGGTGGGACCGGCGACGGTGAAGAGCCACGTGGCGGCGGTGCTCGCGAAGACGGGCACCCGGGACCGCACCCAAGCGGTGATCGCGGCGTACGAGGCGGGCTTCGTGTCGCCCCGGTGACCGGGCGCTGCCCGCCGTGACGAGCGGAAGCACCGGCACCGTGGTGAGCGGAAGCCCTGGCGCCGTGGTGCGCGGGCGCCGTCTGAAGAAACTCTGAGAATCTCCGGAATGGGAGGTGATGGGGAACCCGCCGACGGACGCCGGTCGTCCTCAGGTGGGATGAACAGGACGATCAGACACAGCGCCGTCTTCTGTCTGCTGCTGGTGCTGGCCCTGCTGGTACGGGCCACCTGGGTACAGACGTACGACGCCAAGGCGCTCGCGGACAACGACAAGAACCGACGCAAGGTCATCGACCAGTACGCACAGCCGCTGGGTGACATCGTCGTGGCCGGCGCCCCGGTCACCGGCTCCACCCGCACCACCGGCAGCGACCTGGCGTACAAGCGGACGTACACCGACGGCGAGCTGTACTCGGCCGTGACGGGATACAGCTCGCAGGCGTACGGCTCGACACAGCTGGAGGGCATCTACAGCGACGTGCTCGACGGCACCGACGACCGGCTCAAGGACCCGGTGGAGGCGCTCACCGGCAAGCAGCTGGCGCCCGGTGACGTGCTGACGACGATCGACCCCGAGGTGCAGCTCGCGGCGTTCAAGGCGCTGGGCGACACCAAGGGCGCGGCCGTCGCCATCGAGCCGTCGACGGGGAAGATCCTCGGGCTGGTCAGCACGCCGTCGTACGACCCGTCGACGATCGCCGGCACCTCCGACGGAAAGGAGTGGCAGAAGCTGCTGGACGACCCGGACAAACCGATGGTCAACCGTGCGCTGCGCCAGCCGCTGGCGCCGGGGTCGACGTTCAAGCTGGTCGTGGCCGCCGCGGCGCTGGAGGACGGGCTGTACGACTCGGTCGACGACAAGACCGCGAGCCCGATGCCGTACGTCCTGCCGAACAGCACCCACGTGCTGCCGAACGACATCCCCAGCGCGCCCTGCGAGGACGCGTCGATCCGCACCGCGCTGCGCTGGTCGTGCAACAACGTCTTCGGCAAGATGGCGGAGGACCTGGGCGACGACAAGCTGCGGGCGATGGCGGAGAAGTTCGGCTTCAACGACGAGGAGCGGGACGTCCCGGTGCGGGCGTACGAGAGCGTGTACCCCGCGGCGCCGGACAAGCCGCAGACCGCGCTCACCGGCATCGGCCAGTTCGAGGTGACGGCCACCCCGTTGCAGATGGCGATGGTGTCGTCGGCGATCGCCAACGACGGCGTCCTGATGGACCCGCACATGGTGAAGCAGGTCATCGACTCGTCGGGGACGGAGCTGCAGGCGTACGACGGCGCGCCCGGCGAGCGCATCGTCTCCGAGAAGACCGCGGAGCAGTTGCGCAGTGCGATGGTCACCGTCGTCGAGGACGGCACCGGCTCCAATGCCCGGGTCGGCGGCGCCGAGGTGGGCGGCAAGACGGGCACGGCCCAGCAGGGCGTGGACAACAAGGGCAAGCCGTACGCCTGGTTCACCTCGTACGCCAAGGACCAGGACAGCGGCAAGGAGGTCGCCGTGGCGGTGGTGATCGAGGACGCGGGCGGCCCCCGCTCCGAGGTCAGCGGCAACGGCCTGGCCGCGCCGGTGGCCCAGAAGGTGATGGCCGCCGCGTTGAAGTGACCGCCCGGTCCGTGCGCCGGGGTCAGCCCGCGTACGGATCGGGGGTGTCGCCCTTGCGGGCGAGGAAGGCGAAGTCGCACCCGGTGTCCGCCTGGGTGATCTGCTCGCCGTAGAGGGCGCCGTACCCCCGGGTGTGGTGGGCGGGCGGCGGCGTCCAGCGCGCCGCCCGCCGGGTCAGCTCGGCGTCGGAGACCTCCAGGCGCAGGGTGCGCGCGGGTACGTCGAGGGTGATCGGGTCGCCGTTGCGGACCAGGGCGAGCGGCCCGCCGACGTACGACTCGGGGGCCACGTGCAGCACGCAGGTGCCGTAGCTGGTACCGCTCATCCGGGCGTCGGAGATCCGCACCATGTCCCGTACGCCCTGCTTCAGGAGGTGGTCCGGCAGCGGCAGCATGCCGTACTCGGGCATTCCGGGGCCGCCGCGGGGGCCGGCGTTCTGGAGCACCAGGACGTGGTCGGCGGTGATGCCGAGCGCGGGGTCGTCGATGGTCCGCTGGAGGGTGCGGTAGTCGGGGAAGACGACGGCGGGGCCGGTGTGCCGCAGCAGTCGGGGGTCGGCGGCGATGTGCTTGATGACGGCACCGTCCGGGCAGAGGTTGCCGGTGAGGACCGCGAGCCCGCCTTCGTCGGCGAGCGGCCGGTCCCGCTCCCGTATCACCTCGGGATCGTGCACGAGCGCGCCCGCGAGCTGTTCGCGCAGCGTGGGGTGGGCCACCGTGGGCCGGTCCAGGTGCAGCACGTCCAGCAGCCGGGTCAGGAAGCCGGGCAGCCCGCCGGCGAAGTGGAAGTCCTCCATCAGGAACCGGCCCCCGGGCCGCACGTCCGCCAGCACCGGGACGGTGCGGGCGACGCGGTCGAAGTCGTCCAGGGTCAGCTCCACGCCGCAGCGCCCGGCCAGCGCGATCAGATGGATGACGGCGTTGGTGGAGCCGCCGAGCGCCAGCACGGTGGCGACGGCGTCCTGGAACGCGGCCCGGGTGAGGATCGCCGACGGCCGCAGCCCCGTCCGCACCAGGTCGACGATCCGCCGGCCGGAGGCCGCGGCCATCCGTTCGTGGCCGGAGTCCACGGCGGGGACGGACGAGGCGCCGGGCAGGGTCATGCCCAGCGTTTCGGCGGCGGCGGTCATGGTGGCCGCGGTGCCCATGGTCATGCAGGTGCCGGGCGAGCGGGCCAGGCCGTTCTCCAGCTCGGCGAGTTCCGCGTCGCCGATCAGCCCGGCGCGCCGGTCGTCCCAGTACTTCCACATGTCGGTGCCGGAGCCGAGCACGGTGCCCCGCCAGTGGCCCGGGAGCATGGGCCCGGCCGGGACGAAGACCGCCGGCAGGTCCACGGACGCCGCCCCCATCAACAGCGCCGGCGTGGACTTGTCGCAGCCGCCCAGCAGCACCGCGCCGTCGACGGGATAGGAGCGCAGCAGCTCCTCGGTCTCCATCGCCAGCAGATTGCGGTAGAGCATCGGGGTCGGCTTCTGAAACGTCTCCGAGAGGGTGGCGACGGGGAACTCCAGCGGGAAGCCGCCGGCCTGCCACACCCCCCGCTTGACCGCCTGGGCGCGCTCGCGCAGGTGCATGTGGCAGGGGTTGATGTCGGACCAGGTGTTCAGGATCGCGACGACCGGCTTCCCGAGGTGCTCCTCGGGGAGGTAGCCGAGCTGGCGGGTGCGGGCCCGGTGGCTGAAGGACCGCAGCCCGTCGGTGCCGTACCACTGGTGGCTGCGGAGGTCTTCGGGGCGCGGCTGGCGGGGCCGCTCCCCGGGTTCCGCGGTCATACGGGCCACCCCGCGACGAGCGCCGCGACGGCGGCGCGCCGGTCGGCGGGCAGGGTGCGGCTGGGCGGGCGCACGTCGCGCCGGGCCAGCCCGAGGTGGGCCAGGGCCTCCTTGACGACGCTGACGTTGTGCGCGGAGCGGTCGGCGGCGCGCAGCTCCTCGAAGGGGCGCACCCGTTCCCACACGGCCATGGCGTCCGCGTACCGGCCCTCGCGCAGGGCGTCGCGCAGCGCGAGGGAGAGTGCGGGGGCGACGTTCACCAGGCCGGAGGTGAAGCCGGTGGCGCCGCCGGCCCAGTAGGAGGGGGCGTGCAGTTCGGCGAGCCCGGCGATCCACACGAAGCGGTCCAGGCCGGCGTCGCGGGCGAAGGCGGCGAAGGCGACGGCGTCGGGGACGGCGTACTTCACCCCGATCACGTTGGGGCAGCGGGTGCCCAGTTCGCCGAGGGCGGCGCCGGGCAGCCGCGGGTCGCGCACGTAGGGGACGACGCCCAGCTCCGGCACGGCGTCGGCGACGGCCCGGTGGTAGTCGACCCAGCCGCCGCGTTCGACGTAGGGGTGGACGGGCTGGTGGACCATCACCAGCCGGGCTCCGGCGGCGGCGGCGTGGCGGGCGGCGGCGACGGCGGTGGGGACCTCGTGGCCCACGCCGGCGACGACGACGGCGCGGTCGCCGGCCTCCTCGACGGTGACCTCCACGGCGCGGCGGCGCTCGTCGGGGGTGAGGGCGTAGAACTCGCCGGTGTTGCCGTTGGGGGTGAGGGTGGTGATGCCGGCGTCGACGAGCCGTCGCAGCACGGTGCGTTGGGAGGGTTCGTCGACGGTGCCGTCGGCGGCGAAGGGGGTGACGGGGATGGCCACGACGTCGGCGACGGCCCGCCGCTGTCGTTCGGTCGCCCCGTCGGTCCGGTCTGCTGTCTGTCGGGTCCGTGCTGTGGTCATCGTTCGGCTCCCTCGGACGGGGCGGACGTGGCTGACGTGCCTCACGGGGTCTACGGGGCTGGCAGGGTTTACGGGACTTACGGGGTCTTCGTGGGGAAGGCCCGGTGGACGAATCCGGCGACGTGGTCGTGGAGGGCGCGGGCGGCGCCCGGCCCGTCGCCGTCCACCGCCCGCCGCAGGATCTCGCGGTGTTCGGCCGCCTCCGCCGCCCACGACGGCGCGGCGGCCCACGCCGCCGAGGTGACGAGCGCAGCCTGGTCGCGCAGGTCGTCGAGGATCCGCACCAGCAGCGGATTGCCGCAGGAGCGGTAGAGCGAGCCGTGGAAGTCGCGGTTGGCGAGCGAGCGCTCGGCCGCGTCCTCGGCGGCGTCGGCCCGGTCCAGCGCGGCGGCGGCGCTCGCCCAGACGGCTGCCGCGGCCGGCGGCCCGGCGCGTTGGACCGTACGGCGCAGGGCTTCGGGCTCCAGCAACAGTCGTACGTCGTACACCTCGTGTGCCATCGCGGCGTCCACGGTCCGCACCGTGACGCCCTTGTACTGGCTGATCACGACGAGACCGGTGCCGGCCAGCGTCTTGAGGGCTTCGCGCACGGGGGTCTTGGAGACCCCGAAGCGGGCGGCGAGTTCGCTCTCCACCAGGGCCTGTCCGGGGCGGAGGTCACCGGTGAGCACGGCGTGCCGGACGGCGTCGAGCACGTACTGCGTGCGGGAGGAGGGGATGGGGACCGGGGTGGAGGTCGTCATCGGGCCGCTCTCGTCTCATATATGAGATATGACGTATGACGCTAGGCGGGGCCGCGGAAGCCGTCAAGACACCGTCGCCAGAGGGCAGTTGGGCCTACGTCGGATGTATCTGAGGTCGCGTCGGGGGTCGCGGTTAGGGAAGTCGCCCGATCCCTCGGGGGGTCCTTAGTCGCCACGCTGGCTCGCGGCAGGGTGCAGGGCGACGGGGCGGGGGACGACGGGTGGACAGGGGCTGGGCGGGCTTTGCGGTGCTGCGGGACCGCAACGCCGGGCTGTACTTGGGCGGGGTGGTCGTCTCGGGCTTCGGCACGACCGCGCTGTGGCTGGTCGCCGGCGTCTGGGTGAAGGAGCTGACGGGCTCGAACAGCCTCGCGGCGCTCACCGCCTTCGCGATGTGGGCACCGGTGCTGGCCGCGCCGCTGCTGGGTGCGATCGCCGATCGGGTGCGTCGTCGGCCGCTGCTGGTCGCGACGAACCTGACGGCCGCGGGGGTCCTGGTGCCGCTGCTGGCGGTGGACTCGGCGGACCGGGTGTGGCTGCTGTTCTTGGCGCTGGCCCTGTACGGGCTCTGCGCGCAGGTCCACGACGCCGCGGAGACCGCCTTGGTGGCCACCGTGGTGGACGGCCGGCTGCTGGGCGACTTCAACGGGCTGCGACTGACGGCCAAGGAGGGCACGAAGATGCTGGCGCCGCTGGTGGGCGCCGGGCTCTTCGCCCGGTTCGGGGCGGCGCCGGTGGTCCTCGTCGACATCGCGTCCTTCCTGCTCGCGGCCTGGGTGTGCGTACTGCTGCGGGTGCGCGAACCGCGTCCGGCGCGGGGGCCGGGCGCCGGTTGGCGCAGCGGGGCGGCGGAGGGCGTACGGCAGATCAGGCGGTCGGCGGCGATGCGCCCGCTGGTGCTCGCGGGCGGGGTGACGATGTTCCTGGCGGGCGTCAACGGCGCCCTGGTCTTCGCGGTCGTCGACGCGGTGCTCGACCGCTCCCCCTCCTTCGTCGGCGTGCTGTACGCGGCGCAGGGCCTGGGTTCCGTCCTGGTCGGGCTGGTGGCGGGCCCGCTGCTGCGCCGGCTGTCGGCGCGGGGGTTCGCCGCCGCGGGCATCGCGCTCTTCGCGCTGGCCGCGGCGGCGCGGGCGCTGCCGTACGACGCCCTGGCCCTGGTGTGCAGCGTCGGCGTGGGCTTCGGGCTGCCGTGCGTCCTGATCGCCGCGATGACGACGGTGCAGCAGCACGCCCCGGCCGACGCCCTGGGCCGCACCGCGGCGACCGCGAGCACGGTGATGTACGCGCCGAACGCGATCGCGCTGGCGCTGGGCGCCGGGCTCGTCGCGGTGGCGGACGTCCGGGTGACGCTGGCGGCGCTGGGGGCGGCGGGGGTCGTGACGGCGCTGGTGCTGCTGCGGCGGCAACGGGAGGCGTCGTGAACCGCGTTCAGGCGTCGCGGCCTGCGTTTGGGTCCTGTGAACCGCATTCAGGTCCTGTGAACCGCGCTCACTCGGCCTGCGCGAGCGCCGCCGCGACGTGCGCCAGGTCCGCGTCCGACGCCAGGCCGGCGTGGTACAGCCGCGCCTGCGTCGCCCCGGCCTCCTCCGCCCTCGCCAAGTCCTCGGCGAGCGTCTGCGGCCGGCCGCCCATACCGCTGACGACGGTGACGTTGGCGGCGATGACGGAGCCCGCCCTGCGCAGGTCGACGAAGGGCTTCAGCAACTGCGGCCCGTCGGTGCAGGGCACCACCACGCCGTCCGCGACCGAGAGGACGTGCGCGGGGTCGACCCCGACGTTGGCCCCGCAGTGGTACGCCACGGGGTCGGCGTGCAGCAGCACCTGGAAGCCGTCCGGCGCCGCGGCGCGCACCGCCGCGACCACCTCCTCCTGGAAGGAGCGCGCGGTGCGGGTGCGGAAGTCGAGCGTCGCGGCGGTGAGTTCGGCGCCGAGGAGCTGTTCTATGCCGACCTGCGGCGAGGTGTCGCCGCGCCAGGCCGTTTCGAGCGCCGCCCGCACGGACGCCGCCAGCCGGTAGGGATCCAGGTCCTGTCGGGCGTACCCCTCGAAGCAGGACGCGCAGAAGCAGAGGGACATCAGGTACTGGGCGGTGTCCCCGAGGACCACTCCGGCGATCTTGTCGTGGGCGTGCAGATGGGCGAGGCCGTACCAGCCGCAGGACTCCAACTCGGTGCCGGCGGCGCCGGGGCGGACGGCGGCTTCGGCGGCGAGCACGGTCAGGAAGGTGCGCACTTCCGGTCGGGCGATGCAGGGGGCCCAGGTGTAGCGGTCGCCGTACGCGTTGATCACGCACCCGTCGGGGTGTTCGAAGCCGAGCCGGGAGTTGTGGGCGAGCACGACCCAGGTGTGCACGGCGAGGCCGGTGGCGGCGAGGGCTTCGGCGGCCCGTTCGTACGCCCTGCCGGGCGCCCACTCCCCCGCCGGGTTCGGCCGGATCCGGTGCCCCGCCCAGTGCGCGGGGTCCGGTTCGTACAACACGGCGGAGTGGCGGGCGGTGACGATCCGGTGGCGCGGGTGGCGGGGGGTGAGCGCCCGGGTGGAGTGGTAGGCGGCGGCCAGGGTGACCTGCTGGACGCCGAGGTCGACGGTGCGCGAGGGGGCGTCCGGGTCGCCGTTGACGTCCCAGGGGTAGAGGAAGGCGGACGTCCTCACGCGCGCTCCCCCACGGTGACGCCGCGGGCCCCCGACCCGGTGTCCACGGCGTCTCCGGGGGCCCCGCCCGCTTCGGCTGCGAGGTCCGCGAGGGCTTCCCGGCCGCGTTCGATCAGCTCGGCCAGGGCGCTGACGTGGGCGGCGGCGGGCTCGCTCAGCGGGGGCCTGACCGGGCCGACGTCCAGCCCTTCGAGCCGTACGCCCGCCTTCACCAGCGAGACCGCGTAGCCGCGGCCGGCGTTGCGGAGTTCGACCAGCGGCGCGTAGAAGGCGTCGAGCAGCACCTCAACGGTCCGCTCGTCGCCCCGCGTCAGGGCCCGGTGGAAGGCGCCGGCGATGTCGGGCGCGAAGGAGAACACGGCGGAGGAGTAGAGGGTGATGCCGACGCCCCGGTAGGCGAGGCCGGTGAGTTCGGCGGTGGGCAGCCCGTTGAAGTAGAGGAAGTCGCGGTCCGGCGCGCCGTGCCGCACGGCGCTGATGGTGCGCTGCATCAGGTCGAGGTCGCCGTACCCGTCCTTGAGTCCGACGACGCCGTCGGTGCGGGCGAGGGCGAGCACCGTCTCGGGGCTGAAGACGGCGTTGTCCCGCTGGTAGACGATGACGTCGAGGTCGGTGGCTGCGGCCAGTTCGGCGTAGTGGCGGCGCAGCCCCGCCTGGTCGGCGACGACGAGGTACGGGGGCAGGGCGAGGAGCCCGTCCGCGCCCGCGTCGGCGGCCAGCCGGGCGTACTCGACGGCGAGGGCCGTGCCGTAGCCGGCGCCCGCGACGACGGGGACGGCGCCGGCGGTCGCGCTCACCGCGGCGGCCACGCACCGGGCGAACTCCTCGGGCGTCAGGGCGTGGAACTCCCCGGTGCCGCAGCAGGCGAAGACGGCGGCGGCGCCCGCGGCCACGCCCCGCCGCACGTGGGTCCGGTAGACGTCGAGGTCGAGCGTGCCGTCCGGTCCGTATGCCGTGACGGGGAAGAAGAGCGGTCCTTGGACCCGGGTGAGCCGGGCGGCGAGCGGGGCTGTGGTCACGGGCGCTCCCTGAACCGTGCACCGGGCCTCCACGCCCCGTGCACCATTCTGATCGATGTCCATATCCCTGAACGTCGTCACGCTAGGGCAGCCCTCCAGGGCCGGTCAAGACGGAAAAGCGCAACCCAGGGGCGGAAGCGGCGCCCACGCGCAACACTTGACGGGTGTTCGGGCCGCTCCCTAGCGTGTCCATACATGTGAATGGCGTTTACGGATGTCTACGGTACGAGTCAGTAGGACGCGCAACGAAGCGGTACGGCCCAGTCCGACCCGGCACCACCCGGACCCGACACCACCCGGCACGACGCAGCACGACGAGACGCAGCACGACGAGGAGACCCGTCCATGCCCGCTCCCCGCACGGTCCTGCTCACCGGCGCCGCAGGCGGACTCGGCACGCTGATGCGGGGGCTCCTTCCCGCGTACGGCTACGAGCTCCGGCTCTTCGACGTCACCCCCATCGAGGGCGAGCCCGACGCCATCACGGCCGACCTCGCCGACCGGGCGGCGCTGCGCGCGGCGGTGACGGGCGTCGACGCGGTGCTCCACCTGGCCGCGATCTCCCTGGAAGCGCCCTTCGAGAAGATCCTCCGCGCCAACATCGAGGGGACGTACCACCTGTACGAGGCCGTCCGGGAGGCCGGGGTGCCGCGCGTCGTCTTCGCCTCCAGCAACCACGCCGTCGGCTTCACGCCGCGTCCCGCGGGCGGTCCGCCCGTCGCCCAGGACGCCCTGATCCCCATCGACACCCCGCGTCGCCCGGACACGTACTACGGCCTGTCGAAGTGCTTCGGCGAGGACCTGGCGCAGCTCTACTACGACCGGCACGGGGTGGAGACGGTCTCGGTGCGCATCGGGTCCTGCTTCATGGAGCCCACCTCGGTGCGGATGCTGTCGGTCTGGATGAGCCCCGGCGACGGCGCCCGGCTCTTCCACGCGGCGCTCACCGCGCCGGACGTGGGCCACAGCGTCGTCTACGGGTCCTCGGCGAACACCCGGCTGTGGTGGGACCTGTCGAGCGCGCGGGCGCTGGGGTACGAGCCGCAGGACGACTCCGAGCAGTTCGCGCCCAAGCTCATCGCCGAGCAGGGCGAGCTGGACCCGGACAACCCGGACCACCGGTACTTGGGCGGCCACTTCGTGACCCACCCTCCGCAGTGGCCGCTGTAGGGCGGCCCGAAGCCACGGTGCCGGCGGGGGCAAGAGAGCGAAAAGCCGAAATCGCGAAGAGTAAGGGAACGGCAAAGCGGTCCCGGTCGTTACTCCTGGCATGACCGTTATGACCCCTGGCTCGAACATCCCCCTCCCCACCGCGCGAGTGACGGTGGACGTCGCGGCCCCGGTGCGGCTCGACGTGTCGGGCCTGCTCCTCACCGCCGCCGGCAAGGTGCGCTCCGACGACGACTTCATCTTCTACAACCAGCCGACGGGCCCCGGCGTGACCTATCGGTCCGGCGGCGGCACCGCGCCGGACGCCATCGTGGTCGACACCTCCGCCGTCCCGGCCGGCATCGAGAAGATCGTGGTCACCGCCAGCCCGGACGCCGCGGGCCAGACCTTCCAGGGCATCGAGCCCACGGCCACCCTGCGCAACGCCGACGACGGCACTCCGCTCGCCAGCTTCACCCCGCCCCAGCTCGGCGGCGAGACGGCCCTGGTCGTCGTGGAGATCTATCTGCGCAACGGCGCGTGGAAGGCCCGTGCCGTGGGCCAGGGATATGCGAACGGTCTGGCCGGCATCGCGACCGACTTCGGCGTCTCGGTGGACGAAGAGCCCACCCCGCCCCCCGCCGCGGCCCCGGTCGCGCCCCCGGCCGCCTTCTCCGCCCCCACCCCGGCGGCCCCGCCCGCTCCCCCGGCTCCCCCCGCTCCTCCGGCTGCTCCGGCGGCTCCGCCCGCCCCCGCGCCCGGCACCGGCAAGATCAATCTCGACAAGGGCCGGGTGAACCTCCAGAAGAACCAGACGGTGTCGCTGGTCAAGGGCGGCCGTCCGCTGCTCTCCCAGGTCAAGATGGGCCTCGGCTGGGAGCCGGCGTACCGCGGCAAGGACATCGACCTCGACGCCTCCGTGATCGCCTACGGCCCCCAGCGCAATCACCTCGACAGCTGCTACTTCGGCAAGCTCGCCATCCTGAACGGCGCCATCAAGCACTCCGGCGACAACCTCACCGGCGAGGGCGCGGGCGACGACGAGGTCATCACGGTCGACCTCGGCCGCCTCCCCGCCGACGCCACCGGCCTGGTCTTCACGGTGAACTCCTTCTCCGGCCAGAAGTTCACCGAGGTCGCCAAGGCCTACTGCCGTCTGATGGACGCGGCCACCGGCGAAGAACTCGTCCGTTTTGACCTGACGAGCGCCGAGCCGCAGACGGGCGTGATGATGGCCAAGCTCATCCGCCAGTACTCCGGCGAGTGGGAGATGACCGCCATGGGCGACTTCGTGAAGTCCCGCACGGTCCGCGGCATGGTGAAGCCCGCGGCGCAGGCCCTGTAGTAAAGCAGCAGCTCATGCCCGCTTCCCACGGCAAGCCGTGGGAAGCGGGCATTTTGCTCGGCCTGGCAGCACGATCGCCGACGGTCGCGGTCCAGTGCCAGCGGACGCGTCCGTCACCGTGGGGGCAGGGTGAGGAGGGCCCAGACGCGGCGGCCGTCCGGGGCCGCGTCGGTGCCGCAGGAGAGCACGTTCTTTGCTGCGCCGAGCTCGTAGAGGAACGTCGGGTCGTCGGCGGCGGCGGGGCAGTGGCTGAGGACCGCGATCACCGCCACCCCGTCCTCGTCTTCGTCCGCTACGTGGACGCTCACTCGCCGGCCGCCGTCCGCGACGGCAGCCCGCACGAGGAGCGTCACCGCGGCGGTCACGCAGGTGTCGTCCGGCCGGTAGCCCCAACCCCGGAGGACCTCCAGCACACGACGGGACGCCTTCGCCGCGACCCAGGCGCCGGTTTCGGCCGGGACGCCGAAGGTGGCCGCTCTCCGGTTGCGGATCTGCATGCGCGGTCGGGTCCGTGCGTCGGACGCCGGTTCGCTGGGACGGGGCAGGTCAGGAGGGCGCTTCGGCGGTGGAGGGGTGCGCGGCGGGTACGTCGGCGGCAGCCTCGGGCCCTTGGCTTCCATGGGAGAAGCTTCAAGCCGGCGCGGGCCGGACGCAATCCTCCTCACGGGTGCCGTCCGAGGCGTCGTACACGTGCTCTAATCGCCGGATGACGAAGATCGACTCAGCGCTGATACGACGTTGGTTGACCGGTTGGACCGTGGCCCGCTCCCTGCCCGAGGCCCAGCCGATCGGGCCCGCCGGGGACGGTCTGCGGTCCGACTGCGACCAACCCGGGCGCGCGGTCGAGGTGTTCGCGCTGCGCGCGGACGAGGAGCCCGAGTCCTTGGTGCGGCTGGCGGCGGACGTCGCCGCCGCCCGCCGCACCACCTGGCTCACGGTGCCCACCCTGGTCCCCCGCACCGTCGAAGCCGCCGTCGGCGCCGCCGGGCTGGAGGTGCTGCACGCGTCCGAGTGGTTCATGACGACCGAGCTGACCGAGCACCCGCGACACGCGCCCGCCGCGCCGTACGAACGGCAGGTGCGCACCGAGGGAGCGGTCACGGTCGTCACCCTGCGGGACCCCTCCGGAGCGGTTGCGGCGAGCGGCACCGTCGCCGTGGTCGGCACCGACGCCATCGCCGATCGCATCGAGACGGACGCGGCCCACCGCCGACGGGGTCTCGGCCGCGCCGTGATGAGCGCTCTGGCGGAGGCCGCCGTGGACCGGGGCGCCCGCACCGGTCTCCTCATCGCCAGCGAGGAAGGGCAGCACCTCTACTCCTCCCTCGGCTGGCACCGCGCAGCCGACGTCCTGATCGCCCGGGGCCCGGTCGCCCCCGCCGCCTGAAGGAGGGCGTCAGCTCAGCTCGCTGTACGCGTTCAGCGCCGGCTGGCCGCCCAGGTGCGCGTAGAGCACCGTCGAGTCCGGTGAGATCTCGCCGCGGGTGACGAGGTCGATCAGGGCGGCCATGGACTTGCCCTCGTACACCGGGTCGGTGACCATCCCCTCGGTGCGGGCCGCCAGGCGCATCGCGGACAGCGTCGCCTCGTCCGGGACGCCGTACGTGCCCGCGTGGTAGCGCTCGTCCAGTTCGATCGACTCGTCCGTCAACTCCCGCTCCACGCCGATCAGCGCATCGGTGGCGCGGGCGATGCGGCCGATCTGGGCGCGGGTGCGCTCGGGGGCGGCGGAGGCGTCGACGCCGAGGACGCGGCGCGGGCGGGCGCCGGACTGCTGGAGGGCGGCGAAGCCGGAGAGCATGCCGGCCTGGGTGCCGCCGGTGACCGAGCAGACCACCACGGTGTCGAAGAAGACGCCGAGTTCGCGTTCCTGTTCGGCCACCTCATACGCCCAGTTGGCGAAGCCGAGCCCGCCGAGGGGGTGGTCCGAGGCGCCGGCCGGGATCGCGTACGGGCGTCGGCCGCTGGCCGTCACCTCCTTGAGCGTCTGCTGCCAGCTCTCCCTGACGCCGATGTCGAAGCCGGCCGGAGCCATCCGGACGTCCGCCCCGGCGAGCCGGCTGATCTGGATGTTGCCGACCTTGTCGTAGCCGGGGTCGCTCCACTCCACCCAGTTCTCCTGCACCAGGACGCAGTCCAGGCCGACGCGGGCGGCGACGGCGGCGACCTGGCGGGTGTGGTTGGACTGGACGCCGCCGATGGAGACCAGGGTGTCGCAGCCCTGTGCGAGGGCGTCCGCGACCAGGTACTCCAACTTGCGGGTCTTGTTCCCGCCGTAGGCGATCGGGGAGTTGCAGTCCTCCCGCTTGGCCCACAGCTCCGCGCCGCCGAGGTGCGCGGTCAGCCGGTCGAGTCGATGCACCGGGGAGGGGCCGAAGAGCAGCGGGAAGCGTTCGTACGCGGCGATCGACATGTTCGACTCCTTCAGCGGGGGCTTCGTCAGTCAGTCAGTCGGTTAGTGAGTCAGTCAGTCGGGTCGGCGGTCAGATCGGTGAGGGAACTCCAGATGTGCGCGGTGACGCCGGTGGCCCCGGCCACGTCGCCCGCCTCGCACGCGGCGATCAGCCGCTCGTGCGTCCCCGCCGACTCCAACGCGCCCCGGGTGGCGAACAGTCGCCACTCCAGCCGTCGGATCAGCGGGGTGTAGCGGGCGATGGTCGCCGCCACCGCGCGGTTGCCGCACACCCGTACCAGTACGTCGTGCAGCGCGTCGTCGGCGCTCAGGGCGTCGCCTGTCGCACCGGATCCGACGGCCGCGGCGAAGCGGTCGTTGGCGGCGCGCATCTCGGCGACGTCGGCGGTGGACAGCAGGGGTACGGCGGTACGGGTGGCCAATTCGTGCATCGCGCCCACCACGGCCCCCGCCTCGCGCACCGCGCGCGGTTCGAGCCGGGTCACCCTGGTGTAGCTCTGGGGCTTGGTCTCCACCAGGCCGTCCTCCACGAGCCGGGCGAGCGCGTCGCGCACCGGCGCCCGGGACAGGCCGAGGCGCGCGGCGAGTTCGACGTCCCGCACGGGCTCGCCAGGCGCCAGCTCACCGCAGACGATGGCGTCGCGCAGGGCGACGTACGCGGTGTCGCGCAACAGGGTTCGCCCCACGGGCCGCAGCGTCGACATGACCGGGATGCTAGACGACTGACATGTTAGATGTCAGCCCCTCCGACACTCCCCGGCGTACCCGCACATCACGCACCAACGCCCCGACGGCCCCGAGTCGTTCGGGCCGCCGGGGCGTGGTCAAACAGTCAAGCGGTCAGGCCGCAGCCGCGCCGTCGACCCACGGCCAGTCCGCGCTGCGCCCCCGCTCCAGCAGCGTCACCATGCGGAACGCCGCGTCCGACAGACCGCCGAAGGTGTGCCGGTTCGGGACGCCCGACGGGGCGTGCCCCGCCCGGTACCCCTGCAGGTTCCAGGTGTACACGGGCACCCGCGCCGGGACCTGTTCGGTCGGGTCGCCCCCGTGGTGCGGGTCGGCCTGCTCGTCCGTCACGATCAGCACCCGGTCGTGCTTGCGGTAGTGGCGGCGCACCGCCTCGGTGGTGGCGGTGCCGCCGAGGTTGCCGAACCGTTCCAGCACCTTGAGCACCGACTCGCCGCGGCGGAAGTCCACCGCCGCGCTGTCGCTGCCGAACTGCACGAGGTCGGCGCGTTCGGCCCGCATCGCCAGCGCGGTGCCGAACACGGCAGCCGCGTCCGCCCTGTTCAGCTCGGAGCGCTTGGACAGCATCGACCAGAACATCGACCCGGAGCGGTCGACCAGGATCAGCGTGCGCCCCGGCAGCTCGGGCACCCGGGCCAGCGAGTGGCCGAGCGCCTTCTCCAGGGCGTACGCCCAGCGCAGCGACGGCGCGTGCTGGTACGCGGCGAGGTAGCGGAAGGGGAACTGCCGCGAGCGCGCGACCTCCGCCGGGTCCGAGATCCGCGCGGCGACCCGCGCGGCCACCTCGTCCGACACGCCCGCCTCGTCGAAGTTCCGCAGGTTCCGCACCAGCGCCATCGTCCCCATGGAGGGGATCACGGCCTCCCAGGCCGCGGCGTCCATCGGCCCCTGGAGCCAGCCGGCGAGGGCCTCCCAGGTCATTCCGGCCGCGGCGAGCCGTTCGGCGCCGTCGGGCGCGGTGATCCGCGCGCGACGCTCGGCGACGGGCAGCGCCATCAGCGCGCGGTGCGCCGCGACGACGGGCAGCGCCTCGGGGACGCTCGCCTCCTCGGGGTGGTGGCGCCGGTCGAGCGCGTACCGGAACAGCTCGCCCTGCCAGGGCTTGTCCGGCGCGGGCGTGGCGTGCACGAGGTTGAGGACGTCGCCGAAGCGGAAGTCCTTGGTGCCGGTGTCGTACTTCAGCAGCGCCTTCTCGCTCCACATCCGCGCCACCGCGTCGCTCACTCCCCGCTTGACGGGCTTGGGCAGGGCGCGGCCGTAGTGGGCGTGCCAGTACCCGAGCAGTTCGCCGGGCTCGTCGGGGCGGCGCAGCACGGAGGCGATCACGCTGCGGTTCGACGGGCCTTCGCTCGCCGCGGCGGCCAGCCGGGCGTGCACGTACTCGGCGGCGCCGACGAGGGAGGCGGTCCGCATGTTGCCCTCGCTGCGCAGCCAGCCGAGGAGGCCGGCGGTCCACTGCGGGTCCTCGACGGCGAGTTGCCGCACGAGGGTGCGGAAGCGGCCGTCCCGCGCGCCCCCGGACTCGTAGAAGGTGTCCTGGGAGACGAAGTTGGCGACGGCGAGCAGGAAGAGCTCGGACTTCGGGTCGCGCTCGACGCCGCGTCCGCCCTGGTGGGTGCGGAGCGTACGGCCGGTGGAACGCACCGGAGAAACGGGCTTCTTGAAAAGGCGCTTGTTGAAGCGGGCCATGGAATGAATCCCCCCGAATTCACGGGGAGGTACGGCGTACGGGACGTGCCAGAGATCGGATCGAGCACGGAGAGACAGCTAGTTCACCCCGGGCGTGGTTTCCCTTCCACCGCCGGCCCCTTGCGAGGCCGGGCGGGACTCGAACCCGCTCTCTCCCGGTCCGTAGAAGTATCCGTACCCGGCGCACCGGGCACGTCTCGTACGCCGTACCTCCCGAGATCAGCGCACCGGGAGGTGCGTCAAAGCAATGCAGTCAAAGCAAAGATGTCAAAGCAAGGAAAAAGCGTGCCCAGAGATCACAGCGGCTGGACTGACATTTGGTGCTCTACCAATTGAGCTACACCGGCTCGAAAGCCGATGGCGGGACTCGAACCCACAACCGCCCCATTAAGAGTGGAAGTAAGTCCTGCCTGCGCACCTGGGCACGAACATCACTTTAGGACGCCGGTGGAGAGAGCCACCACGTATTTATTCGCGGCCTGTGTAAGAGCCCGGGGGACGTCAGGCGCCCCGGGGCGCGCGCGACTTGGCGCGGAACGCCGCCCGACGCGCCTCCTTCGCGATGCGCCGGTCCGGGTGGAGCCGGCCCATCGCCTCCAGCACCTCGGCCGTCGCGGGGTGGTCCACCCGCCAGACCGCGTCGAAGAAGCCGCTGTGCTGCCCGACGAGGTCCTGTACGAGGCCCTGGAGCTCGGCCAGTTCGCCGCCGGCGTCCAGTTGGGCGGCGATCGTGTCGACGGAGAGCCAGAAGATCATCGCCTCGGACGGCGGCGGCACGTCGGTCGCCCGGCGCTCGGCGAGCCAGACCCGGGCGAGCCCGCCCAACTCGGCGTCGTCGAGCACGGCGCGCACCTCCGGCTCGCCCTCGGGGCCGATCAGCGTCAGCGCCTGCTGACAGCGTAGCCGGCGCAGCGGGGCGCCCTCGTCCGCGCCGCGCGCCGCCGCGAGCAGCTCGTGTGCCGCGGCGGCGGGCTCGTGGCGGCCGAGCCACAGCTCGGTCTCGGCGCGCGCCGCCGACTCGGGGTAGTGCGCCAGCCCGTCGAGGAGGACGTCGGCGCCCTTGGCGGCCAGGTCGCCCACCGCGGGGACGTCGAGTCCGGCCTCCAGCATCCGGGTGCGCACCCCGTACAGCCCGAGCGGGGTCAGCCGCACCAGGCCGTACCGGGAGACGTCCTCGTCGCCCACCGGCTCGCCGGGCTCGGCGGTGTCCGCGCCGACCTCCGCCATCAGCTCTTCGTCGACGGGCCGGAAGTCGACCAGTCCGACGGACTCCAGGAGCCGGAACTGGTCGTCGAGCCGGACCATCGCCGTCGAGACCTGTTCGAGCACGTCGTCCGTGGGCTCGCCCATGTCGTCGGGGACGATCATCGAGGCGGCGAGCGCGGGCAGCGGCACGGGCTCGTTGCCGGCGCCGCCGTCCGTGACGGTGAGCAGGTACAGATTGCCGAGGACGCCGTCGAGGAACTCGGCCTCCGCCTCGGGGTCCCAGTCGAGTGCGGCGTAGTCGATCTCGCCGTCCTCGCCGATCACGTCGGTGATGTCGTCCAGGAGGGGGGCGATGGCGTCGGCGTGGGCGGCTTCCAGGATCTCCAGCCAGACGGCGAGGACGTCCTGCGGGCTGCCGGAGGCGATCAGGGGAAGGTTCTCGCCCGCGGTCACCGTCCCGTACGCGTCGTCGCCGTCCGCGCCATCCCCCTCGGGGTCGTGCACGGCCACCAGCCCGGCGTCCACGGCCGCCCGCCACGCCTCGCTCGCGTACGCCCGCCCCTCGTCGTCCTGCGGAAGGCCGATCTGCTCCGCGGCGGCGGACAGCTGCTCCTCGACCAGCTCGCCGCCGGCGCCCACCCGGGTCTCGGCCCCGGCCCAGCGGGCGAGCCGCACGGCCCGGGAGAGCAGGGTCGTGGCGAGCGCGTCCCGCGCCAGCTCCGCGTCGGAGTGCAGCCGCACGGGCGGCATGGAGGGACGGTCCTGGGGCATCGGCTGCTTCTCCTCGGGGCGGGTTCGGATCCGGGCATGGCCCCGGGGCACGGTTCCCCAGCGTAGACGCTTTCCCCGGCTTTCCGCGGCGTCAGGACGGTTCCCGGCCGCGAAGACGGCGAAGCACCGACCCCGGGGGAACGACGGCCGTGCCGTACGCCCTCGACGGCGCCCCTCACCAGCCACGGCGGGCCGTGCGCCGCCCGCGCGCCGCCGTCATCCGCCCGCCGCTCCGCGTACATCCGGACGCCCTTGACAAGTGCCCTGCCCAGACCGGAGATTGACGCGCGTAGAGCCGTGTGGGCACGCGTGCACCGTTGTGGCCGCGCTCCTCCACCGCACTCCCCGCCCCTCACCCGACTCCCGGAGCTTCGATGTCCTCCACCGCGTCCTCCTCCGCGTCCGCCCCGGCGATACCGAGACCGGCCGCCGTCGCCGTCCTGACCGCCGCCGCACTCGCCGCCGGTCTGCTGGCCGGATCCGCCCCCGCCTCCGCCGCCGCTGAGCCGGGGGTCAGGATCCACGACATCCAGGGCACCACCCGCGTCTCCCCGCTCGCCGGCCAGCCGGTCGCCGACGTCCCCGGCATCGTCACCGGCGTACGGACCTACGGCTCCTCCCGCGGCTTCTGGTTCCAGGACCCGGGCGGCGACGGCAACCCCGCCACCAGCGAGGGCGTCTTCGTCTTCACCGGCTCCGGCTCCACGCCCACCGTGAAGGCCGGGGACTCCGTCCTGGTCTCCGGCACGGTGGCCGAGTTCGTCCCCGGCGGCACGTCGTCCGGAAACCAGTCCCTGACCCAGATCACCCGCCCGGCGGTCACCGTGGTCTCCGCCGGCAACGCCCTCCCCGAGCCGGTGACCGTCGCCGCGTGGACCGTGCCCGGCGCGTACGCCCCCGCCGGCGACCCCGCGGCCGGCGGCAGCGTCAACGGCCTGCGCCTGGACCCGCGCCGCTACGCCCTGGACTACTACGAGTCCCTGGAGGGCACCAACGTCCGCATCGGCACCTCCCGGATCGTGGGCGCCAGCGACCCGTACTCCGAGCTGTGGGTGACGGTGAAGCCGCAGGAGAACCCGACCGCGCGCGGCGGGGCGCGCTACGGCTCGTACGAGTCGCAGAACACCGGCCGGCTCAAGGTGCAGTCCCTCGTTCCGCTCGCCGAGCAACCGTTCCCGAAGGCGAACGTCGGCGACGTGCTCAAGGGCACCACCGAGGGGCCGCTGGACTTCAACCAGTTCGGCGGCTACACCCTCGCGGCCCGCGGCCTCGGCACCGTCGTCGACCGCGGCCTGGAGCGGGAGCGGACCCGGCCGCAGACGAAGAACGAGCTCTCGGTGGCCACGTACAACGTCGAGAACCTCGACCCGGGCGACCCGCAGGAGAAGTTCGACGCGCTCGGCCGGGCCGTGGTGGAGAACCTGGCGTCGCCTGACGTGCTCGCCCTGGAGGAAATCCAGGACAACACGGGTGCGAAGAACGACGGCACCGTCGCAGCCGACCAGACGGTGCGCAAGTTCATCGACGCGATCAAGGCGGCCGGCGGCCCCGCCTACGACTGGCGCGGCGTCGACCCGGAGAACAACAAGGACGGGGGCGAGCCCGGCGGCAACATCCGTCAGGTCTTCCTCTTCAACCCGGAGCGGGTCTCCTTCACCGACCGCCCCGGCGCCGGCGCCACCACGGCGACGGGCGTCGTGCGCGAGGGGCGCACCGCGGCCCTCACCCACTCGCCGGGCCGCGTCGCACCCGCCGACGCCGCCTGGGAGTCCAGCCGCAAGCCGCTCGCCGGCGAGTTCTCCTTCCGCGGCAAGAAGGTCTTCGTGATCGCCAACCACTTCGGTTCCAAGGGCGGCGACGAGTCGCTGACCTCGCACCGCCAGCCGCCGAACCGCTCGTCCGAAGTCAAGCGGCTGGCCCAGGCGCAGGCGGTGAACGCCTTCGTCAAGGACGTCCTCGCGGTGGACCGCAAGGCCGACGTACTGGTCGTGGGCGACATCAACGACTTCGAGTTCTCGGCGACGACGAAGGCGCTCACCGCCGGCGGCGCGTTGTACCCGGCGGTGAAGTCGCTGCCGCGCGCGGACCGCTACTCGTACGTCTTCCAGGGCAACAGCCAGGTGCTGGACCAGATCCTGACCAGCCCCGGCATCGGCCGCTTCGACTACGACAGCGTCCACATCAACGCGGAGTTCTCGGAGCAGAACAGCGACCACGACCCCCAGGTGGTGCGCTTCAAGCCGTGACGCGACGGGCGGACGGCGCGCCACTCACGACCCGGCTCACGGCACGGCGCCGCTCGCGGCACAGCGCTCACGCGCCCGGGCTCAAGCTCAGCCCGGGCGTGTAGCGGTTCACCCGCGACTCGCCCACCCCGGGGTAGGAGTGCACCCGGTCCCACGCGTCGGTCGGGGAGCCGATGCCCTCGCCGGGCGCGGCGAGCGCGGTGACGTGGGAGGTGGCGTCCGTCCACTCGGCGTAGTTGAGCACCCGGGTGCCGTCGGTGCTCACGTGGAACCAGCCGGAGATTCCGGCGGCGTGCGGCCCCGGCTCGCCGTCGGCGGGCCCGGGGTCGCTCGCCAGGGCGTCAAACACGCCGTCCACCCAGTCCCGCTGCCGATCCCGGTCGGGCCCGTCGAACTCCACCTCGACGATCACCACGCACCCGGGGACCCGAAGGTCCCCGGGGTTGCCGCGACCGCCGCGGTACAGCTCGTACGAGTGGAGCCCCAGCCGCCGGATGCCGGGCACCGCGGCGTCGATCTCCGCGTTCCGCTCGTCCCGGAAACCCTCCGAGAAGAACTGCTGGTAGGCGTCCTCCCCGGTCCACTGGGAGTAGTGCAGCAGGGTGCGGCCGTCGTTGCCGACGTGGACCGTGTACGACAGCAGCCCCAGGTCCGGCCAGCTCCGCTTGCGCCACGCCGCGCCGATGGCCTCGATCGCGGCCCGCTGGCGCTCGGGGGTGCCGACGTCCCAGGTGGAGACCTTGACCAGGCCGACGCCGTCCCGGGCGATGTCGGGCCGGGCGTCGGGCCGGACGACGACCTCGTTCGCGTGCACGGGCATGGTGACTCCCCTCCGTTTCGGCGGACCGCCCCGGCCCGCCGTCGATCACCATCGTGGAACGTCAAGCGGAGTTGAGGTCAACTGGCGCCCGCTCCGGCACATTTCAGCGCACACGCCACACACACTTCAGTACATCTAACGCTTCACTCGAAGCAGATCTAAGTGGACCTGCATCGTGCCGCCGCCGCAGACTGCGAGGCATGACCACTCCCCGCCCCCGCCCCTTCGGCCGGGTCCTCTGCGCGATGGTGACGCCGTTCACCGCCGACGGTGCGCTGGACCTCGACGCCGCGGCGCGCCTCGCCCACGGCCTGGTCGCCGAAGGCTGCGACGGCCTGGTCCTGAACGGGACCACCGGCGAGTCCCCGACCACCTCCGACGCCGAGAAGACCGCGCTGGTACGGGCCGTGCGCGGCGCCGTCGGCGACGGGGTCCCGCTCGTCGCGGGCGTCGGCAGCGCGGACACCCGGCACACGGTCGACCTCGCCCGGGCCGCCGAGTCCGCCGGCGCCGACGGCCTGCTGGTCGTCGCCCCCTACTACAGCCGGCCCCCGCAGGCGGCCGTCGAGGCGCACCTGAGGGCCGTCGCGGAAGCGGTCGGCGTTCCGCTGGTGGTGTACGACATCCCCGGCCGCACCGGGGTCCGCATCGCGCCCGACACGCTGCTGCGGCTGGCCGAACACCCGCGCGTGGTGGCCGTGAAGGACTGCTCGTACGACCTGTTGGGCGCGGCCAAGGTGATCGGCGGGTCCGACCTCGCGTACTACTCGGGCTGCGACGAGTTGCACCTGCCGCTGTACGCGATCGGCGGGGTCGGCTGCATCAGCACCGTCGCCAACGCCGCGCCCCGCGCGGTGCGCGCGGTCCTCGACGCCTTCGACGGGGGCGACACGGCGGAGGCCGCCCGGCTGCACCGGGCGCTGCTGCCGCTGACGGAGCTGATGATGTGCGCCGAGTTGCCGGGGGCGGTGACGGCCAAGGCGCTGCTGGCGGCGGGCCCGGTCCGGGCTCCGCTCCAAGGCGCGGACGAGGCGGCGACGGCGGCCCTGCGCGCGGCGCGGGACGCGCTCGTGGCGGTGTGAACGCGTCCGGCCGGGGCGCTGGACGCGACCCCGGCCGGACGACGGACAAGAAGTGCCGTCAGTTGTGGGAGTGCAGGACCTCGTTCAGGCCGCCCCACACCGCATTGTTCGGGCGGGCTTCCACCGCTCCGGTGACGGAGTTGCGCCGGAAGAGGATGTTGCTCGCCCCGGAGAGCTCCCGCGCCTTGACGATCTCGCCGTCCGGCATGGTGATGCGCGTGCCGGCCGTGACGTACAGACCGGCCTCCACCACGCACTCGTCGCCGAGCGCGATGCCGACGCCGGCCTCGGCGCCGATCAGGCAGCGCTCGCCGATGGAGATGATGACGTTGCCGCCGCCGGACAGGGTGCCCATGGTGGAGGCGCCGCCGCCGATGTCGGAGCCGTTTCCGACGACCACGCCGGCCGAGATGCGGCCCTCGACCATCGACGTGCCGAGCGTGCCTGCGTTGAAGTTGACGAAGCCCTCGTGCATCACGGTGGTGCCCTCGGCCAGGTGCGCACCGAGGCGGACGCGGTCGGCGTCGGCGATCCGCACGCCCTTGGGGGCGACGTAGTCCGTCATCCGCGGGAACTTGTCGATGCTGGTGACCTGGAGGTGCAGGCCCTCGGCGCGGGCGTTGAGCCGCACCTTCTCGACGTCGTCGACGGCGACGGGGCCGAGCGAGGTCCAGGCGACGTTGGCCAGCAGGCCGAAGAGCCCGTCGAGGCTCTGCCCGTGCGGCTTGACCAGCCGGTGCGACAGCAGGTGCAGCCGCAGGTAGGCGTCGTGGGCGTCAAGCGGCTTCGCGTCGAGCGAGGAGATGACCGTGCGGACGGCGACGACCTCGACGCCGCGGCGGGCGTCCACGCCGAGCGCCTTCGCGGCCCCGGTGCCCAGGAGCGTGACGGCGCGGTCGGCGTCGAGGCGCTCGGTGCCGGCCGGGCCGGGCTCGGCGGTCAGCTCGGGCGCCGGGAACCAGGTGTCGAGGACGGAGCCGTCGGCGGCGATGGTGGCGAGCCCGGCCGCGACGGCGCCGGTGGTGCGGGGAGGGGTGCTATCGGTCATGAGGAGAACCTAACCGGCGACCGGGCCCGCGGGCGAACCCGTCTCACTCGCGTCCGGGGCACCGGTCAGCAACCGGCCCAGCATGGTGCGGGCGTACTCCTCGTCGTACTCCCGGTCCGTCAGCAGCACCTGGAGGCTGATGCCGTCCATCAGGGCCACCACCGCGTCCGCGGTGGCCGGGTCCACGTGGCGGGCCAGCGCTTCGGTGACGCTGGCCACCCACTCCTGGGCGACCGGGCGCAGCGCCGGCTTGCGGAGCGCCGCCAGGTACAGCTCGTACTCCAGCTCGTTGGTGCCGCGGTCGCCGGCCAGCCACTGCCCCAGGGTCCGCGCCAACTCGGCGGCGAGGTCGCGACGCAGCTCGACTCGGTCCACGCTGCGGAACACGGCCTCGGAGAACGCCGCGTTGGTCTGGCGCAGGGCGTCCACCAGCAGTTCGTCGAGCGAGGCGAAGTGGTACGTGGTGGAGCCGAGCGGCACGTCGGCCTCGGCGGCGACGGAGCGGTGGCTCAGCCCGCCGATGCCGTCACGGCGCACGACCCGGATCGCGGCGTCGATGATGCGCTGGCGCCGCTCGGGGTCGTAGCGGCGGGCCATCAGTGGGCCCCGCCCACGTTCAGCACCACGACGCCGGCGATGACCAGGCCGATGCCGGCGAACTTGGCGAGGCTGGCGGACTCGTTCATGAACACCATGCCGATGGCGGCGACGGCGGCCGTACCGACGCCCGCCCAGATCGCGTACGCGGTGCCGATGGAGAGGGTCTTCAGCGTCTGGGCGAGCAGGGAGAAGGCGATCACGTAGCCGACGACGGTGATCAGCGAGGGCCAGAGCTTACTGAAGCCCTCGCTGTACTTCATGGCCGTGGTGGCGAGCACTTCCGCGGCTATGGCGCCGGCGAGCAGTCCGTATCCCATGCGTACGACTGTACACAACGTTGCGTACGGCCGTACACAACGAGGCCCGCCAGGACGCACGTACGGCCGTGCCCACCGGGGTGAACCGGTGGGCACGGCCGTACAGGACCTCTGCCGCGAAGGGGCGGCGGGCTCAGGCGTTCAGCACGCTCAGACGTTGAACCCGAGGGCGCGCAGCTGCTCGCGCCCGTCGTCCGTGATCTTGTCCGGACCCCACGGCGGCATCCAGACCCAGTTGATCTTCAGCTCGTTGACCAGCCCCTCCGTCGCCGACTGGGCCTGGTCCTCGATCACGTCGGTGAGCGGACACGCCGCGGAGGTCAGGGTCATGTCCAGCGTGGCGACGTTGGAGTCGTCGACGTGGATGCCGTAGATCAGGCCGAGGTTGACGACGTCGATGCCCAGCTCGGGGTCGACGACGTCGTACAGCGCCTCCCGGATCTCTTCCTCGCTGGCCGGCTTGAGTGCGGCTGCTGCGTTCTCGGTCATGCCTTTGTCCTTAGGTCCTCTCAGGCGCTCTCGGGAACGCCGGATCCGCCGCCCAGCGCCTGGGCGGTCGCGTCCTTCCACGCCATCCAGCCGAGTAGCGCGCACTTCACCCGGGCCGGGTACTTGGAGACGCCGGCGAAGGCGACCGCGTCCTCCAGCACCTCCTCCATGGCGTCGTCGGGCTCGATCCGGCCCTTGGACTGCATCAGCTCCAGGAAGGTGCCCTGGATCTTCTGCGCCTCGGCCAGCTCCTTGCCGACCAGCAGTTCGTTCAGCACGGACACGCTGGCCTGGCTGATGGAACAGCCCTGTCCCTCGTACGAGACGTCCGCGACGCGGGTGCCTTCGTACTTCACCCGCAGCGTGATCTCGTCGCCGCAGGTGGGGTTCACGTGGTGCACCTCGGCGTCGCCGTCCCGCAGACCCCGCCCGTGCGGGTTCTTGTAGTGGTCGAGGATGACGTCCTGGTACATCGAATCAAGCTTCACTGGGGCTCCGCTCTACCCGAAGAATTGACGGACGTGCTCCAGCCCGTCGACCAGGGCGTCCACCTCGCCGGGCGTGGAGTACAGATAGAACGACGCTCGCGTGGTCGCGGGAATTCCGTACCGCAGGCAGACGGGCCGCGCGCAGTGGTGGCCGACGCGCACCGCGATGCCCTGTTCGTCCAGCACCTGACCCACGTCGTGGGGGTGGATGTCACCGAGCGTGAAGGAGATCGCGGCACCGCGGTCCTCGGCCGTGACCGGGCCGATGATCCGCAGGTCCGGGACCTCCAGCAGCCGCTTCAGGGCGTACTCGGTGATCGCGTGCTCATGAGCGGCGATCTTCTCCATGCCGATGGCGTTGAGGTAGTCCACCGCAGCGCCGAGGCCGACGGCCTGGGCGATCGGCGGCGTGCCCGCCTCGAACTTGTGCGGCGCCGGGGCGTAGGTGGAGGAGTGCATCGAGACGGTCTCGATCATCTCGCCGCCGCCCAGGAACGGCGGCAGGTCCTCCAGCAGCTCCTGGCGGCCCCACAGCACGCCGATGCCCGTCGGGCCGCACATCTTGTGGCCGGTGAAGGCGACGAAGTCGGCACCGAGCGCCTGCACGTCCAGCGGGGCGTGCGGGGCGGCCTGGGAGGCGTCGATCAGCACCAGGGCGCCGACCTCCTGGGCGCGGCGCACGATGGCCTCGACCGGGTTGATCGTGCCCAGGATGTTGGAGACCAGCACGAAGGAGACGATCTTCGTCTTCTCGGTGATGACCTCGTCGATGGCGCTCAGGTCGAGGTGGCCGTCGTCGGTGAGGCCGAACCACTTCAGCTTCGCGCCGGTGCGCTGCGCGAGCAGCTGCCACGGCACGATGTTGGAGTGGTGCTCCATCTCGGTGATGACGATCTCGGTGTCCCGGTCGACCCGGTACGGCTCGTCGGCCCAGCCGAGCATGTTCGCCACGAGGTTCAGCGACTCGGAGGCGTTCTTGGTGAAGACCACCTCGTCGCGGCTGGGCGCGTTGATGAACTCGGCGACCTTGGTGCGGGCGTCCTCGTAGAGGGCGGTGGCCTCTTCGGCGAGCACGTGCACGCCGCGGTGCACATTGGCGTGGTGGCGCTCGTAGTACTCGCTCATCGCCTCGATGACCTGGCGGGGGCGCTGGGAGCTGGCCGCGCTGTCGAGGTAGACGAGCTTCTTGCCGTCGTGGATCACCCGGTCGAGGATCGGGAAGTCCTTGCGGATCGCCTCGGTGTCGAGGAGACCCGGCAGCTGTGGTGTCACACCCTTCCCCTTCTCTCAGGTACTCCGCCCGCTGGACGCGGCGGAAGGTTTCGCATCACGCGGACGCGCCGCCCTTCACGTACGCCTCGTAGCCCTCCGCCTCCAGCTTGTCCGCGAGCTCGGGGCCGCCGGACTCGGCGATCCGACCGCCCGCGAAGACGTGGACGTGGTCGGGCTTGATGTAGCGCAGGATGCGGGTGTAGTGGGTGATCAGCAGGGTGCCGACCTCACCGCTCTCGCGGACGCGGTTGACGCCCTCGGAGACCACGCGCAGGGCGTCGACGTCCAGGCCGGAGTCGGTCTCGTCGAGGATCGCGATCTTCGGCTTGAGCAGCTCCAGCTGGAGGATCTCGTGGCGCTTCTTCTCGCCGCCGGAGAAGCCCTCGTTCACGTTGCGCTCGGCGAAGGCGGGGTCCATCTGGAGCCGCTCCATGGTCTCCTTGACCTCCTTCACCCAGGTGCGCAGCTTGGGCGCCTCGCCGCGGATCGCGGTGGCGGAGGTGCGCAGGAAGTTGGAGACGGAGACGCCGGGAACCTCGACCGGGTACTGCATGGCGAGGAAGAGGCCGGCGCGGGCGCGCTCGTCGACGGACATCTCCAGCACGTCCTCGCCGTCGAGGGTGACCTCGCCGCCGGTGATCGTGTACTTGGGGTGGCCGGCGAGGGAGTAGGCGAGGGTGGACTTGCCGGAGCCGTTGGGGCCCATGATGGCGTGGGTCTCGCCCTGCTTCACGGTCAGGTCGACGCCCTTGAGGATCTCGCGGGAGCCGTTTTCGGCTTCGACGGAGACGTGCAGGTCGCGGATTTCAAGCGTTGCCATGGGTAGCTCAGGACTCCTGGGTGAGGGAGACGAGCACATCGTCCCCTTCGATCTTTACGGGGTATACGGGGACGGGGCGCGTCGCGGGCAGTCCGGACGGCTTGCCGGTGCGGAGGTCGAAGCTGGAGCCGTGCAGCCAGCACTCGATCTGACAGTCCTCCACCTCGCCCTCGGAGAGCGAGACGTTCGCGTGGGAGCAGATGTCGTGGATCGCGAAGACCTCGCCCTCGGTGCGCACGACGGAGACCGGCGTGCCGTCGAGTTCCACCCGCTTCGGGGTGTCCTCCTCCAGCTCGCTCAGCCCACAGGCACGGACGAAGCTCATGCGACCGACGCCTCCAACTCTTCCTCGATCTTCGCGATCAGCCGCTCCTCGACGTCCGGGAGGCCGATCTGCTGGACCAGCTCCGCGAAGAAGCCGCGGACCACGAGGCGACGGGCCTCCTGCTCCGGGATGCCGCGGGCCATCAGGTAGAACAGCTGCTCGTCGTCGAACCGGCCGGTGGCCGATGCGTGGCCGGCCCCGACGATCTCGCCCGTCTCGATCTCCAGGTTCGGCACCGAGTCGACCCGGGCGCCGTCCGTGAGGACGAGGTTCCGGTTCATCTCGTAGGTGTCGGTGCCCTCGGCGGCGGCGCGGATGAGGACGTCGCCGATCCACACCGCGTGCGCGTCGTCGCCCTGGAGCGCGCCCTTGTAGACGACGTTGGACTTGTTGTGCGGGGAGTTGTGGTCGACCAGGAGGCGGTGCTCCTGGTGCTGCCCGTGGTCCGTGAAGTACAGGCCGAAGAGCTCGGCCTCGCCGCCGGTGGCCGCGTAGGTGACGCGGGGGTGCAGCCGCACCAGGTCGCCGCCGAAGGTGACCACGACCGACTTGAAGGAGGCGTCCCGGCCGACCAGCGCGTTGTGCTGGGCGACGTGGACGGCCTTGTCGTCCCAGTCCTGGACGGACACCACGGTCAGCTTGGCGCCGTCGCCCAGCAGGTAGTCGACGTTGCCGGAGAGCACGGCGTCACCGGTGTGGTCGATGACCACGACGGCCTCGGCGAACGCGCCGAGCTCGATGACCTGGTGGACGTAGGCGACGCCGCCCTCGCCGTGCACGGCGATCCGGATCGGCTCGCTGAGCTGGGTCTCCTTGGGCACGGTGACCACGGACGCCTGCTCGAAGGAGGAGTACGCCTGGGCGGCCACGCGGTCCACCGGGGTGCCCGCCCGGCCGAGCCGGGCGTCGTCCCGGCCGACGGTCTCCACCGTGACGCCCTCGGGGGCGTCGACGGCGACCTTCACGCCGCCGCTGGCGACGGCGGTGCCGTCGTGCAGCCCGGCCAGCCGCTCCAGCGGGGTGAAGCGCCACTCCTCCTCGCGGCCGTGCGGGACCGGGAAGTCGGCCACGTCGAACGACGGGGGCGCACTCATGCGAGTGGCTACGGTCGACTCGGCGGCCACCGCGATCGCGCCGGCGGTGGTGGAGCCCGCCGGAATGTTCTGAGCCTCAGCCATGGCTGTCGTCGTGCTCTCTCTCTGCCTGTGGGGTCAAGAAGTCAGTGCTGCGCGGGGCGGGTGGGCTCACCCGCCCCGGGGAGGGGGCGGCGGGTCAGCCGACCGAACCCTCCATCTGCAGCTCGATCAGCCGGTTGAGCTCCAGGGCGTACTCCATCGGCAGCTCCTTGGCGATCGGCTCGACGAAGCCGCGCACGATCATGGCCATCGCCTCGAACTCGGTCATGCCGCGGCTCATCAGGTAGAAGAGCTGGTCCTCGGAGACCTTGGAGACCGTGGCCTCGTGGCCCATGGAGACGTCGTCCTCGCGCACGTCCACGTAGGGGTACGTGTCGGAGCGGGAGATCGTGTCGACGAGCAGCGCGTCGCACAGCACGTTCGACTTGGCGCCGGGGGCGCCCTCGCCGATCTCGATCAGACCGCGGTAGGAGGTCCGGCCGCCGCCCCGCGCCACCGACTTGGAGACGATGTTCGAGGAGGTGTTGGGCGCCATGTGGACCATCTTGGCGCCGGCGTCCTGGTGCTGGCCCTCACCGGCGAAGGCGATGGAGAGCGTCTCGCCCTTGGCGTGCTCGCCCATCAGGTACACGGCGGGGTACTTCATCGTGACCTTGGAGCCGATGTTGCCGTCGACCCACTCCATGGTCGCGCCCTCGTAGGCCACGGCGCGCTTGGTGACCAGGTTGTAGACGTTGTTCGACCAGTTCTGGATCGTCGTGTAGCGGCACCGGCCGCCCTTCTTGACGATGATCTCCACGACGGCGCTGTGCAGGGAGTCGGAGGAGTAGATCGGGGCGGTGCAGCCCTCGACGTAGTGGACGTAGGCGTCCTCGTCGACGATGATCAGCGTCCGCTCGAACTGGCCCATGTTCTCGGTGTTGATCCGGAAGTAGGCCTGGAGCGGGATGTCGACCTGCACCCCCTTGGGCACGTAGATGAACGAGCCGCCGGACCACACCGCGGTGTTCAGCGAGGCGAACTTGTTGTCGCCGACCGGGATGACCGTGCCGAAGTACTCCTTGAAGAGCTCCTCGTGCTCCTTCAGCGCGGTGTCGGTGTCGACGAAGATGACGCCCTGCGCCTCCAGGTCCTCGCGGATCTGGTGGTAGACGACCTCGGACTCGTACTGCGCGGCGACACCGGCGACCAGGCGCTGCTTCTCCGCCTCGGGGATGCCCAGCCGGTCGTAGGTGTTCTTGATGTCCTCGGGCAGCTCCTCCCAGGAGGTCGCCTGGCCCTCGGTGGAGCGAACGAAGTACTTGATGTTGTCGAAGTCGATGCCGGAGAGGTCGGAGCCCCAGTTCGGCATGGGCTTCCGGTCGAACAGCCGCAGGCCCTTGAGACGCAGCTTCAGCATCCACTCCGGCTCGTTCTTCTTCCCGGAGATGTCGCGGACGACGTCCTCGGAGAGGCCGCGCTTGGCCGTGGCGCCGGCGGCGTCGGAGTCGGCCCAGCCGAATTCGTACGTACCCAGACCCTCCAGTTCGGGGTGGGCAGTCTCCGTGGGGAGAGTCATTCGGGGTTCCTCCCGGCTGTGCTTTCGGATGCTGATGATGTGGATGTGGTGGACGGTGCACCGGCGTCGTCGGACACCCCGGACGGCCTGGTGCCGCCCCGCGGGATGAACGTCGTGCACACCCCGTCGCCGTGGGCGATGGTGGCCAGCCGCTGCACGTGGGTCCCGAGGAGCTCGGAGAAGATCTCGGTCTCCGCCTCGCACAGCTGCGGGAACTGCTCGGCGACGTGGGCCACCGGGCAGTGGTGCTGACAGAGCTGCTCGCCGGGCTGGAGGCCCGGGGCGCTGCGCGCCGTAGCAGCGTACCCGTCGGCGCTCAGGGCCTCCGCCAGCGCTTGGGTGCGCCGGTCGGGGGCGGCAGCGGCGACGGCCCTGCGGTACGGCTCGGCCTGGGCGCCGATGCGGGCCCGGGCGAAGGCGGCGACGGCCGCCTCTCCCCCGGCGTGCTGCTCGATCCAGCGCAGCGCGTCCACGGCGAGCGTGTCGTACGACTGGTCGAAGGCGTCCCGGCCGCAGTCGGTCAGGGCGAAGACCTTGGCGGGCCTGCCGCGGGTGCGCGCACCGTAGACCCGCTTCTCACGGGCCTCGACGACCTGCTCGGAGACGAGGATGTCGAGGTGGCGACGGACCGCGGCCTGGGTGAGACCGAGGCGACCGGCGAGGTCGGCGACGGTCGAGGGGCCGTGGTCCAGGATGGAGCGCGCGACTCGGTTGCGCGTCGAGTGGTCCCACTTCTGCTCGAACCGCGTCCCGGTCGCCAGCTCCTCCCGCGGAGTCTCGCCGACGTTTTTCACAACGCCATTGTTGCGTAATTCCGCGAGGGCTGACAACCGCCGTCCGGGGCCGACCCCGGTGCCGTTCATCACTTAGGGTTACCTAATTCGGAGTGGGTCTCCGGCGGTTCCCGCAGGCCGGGGAGGGTGTTCACGGCCGCCGAGGGGGCGGGCGTACGGGGGTCAGGACGGGCCCGCCTAGACTTCCCGGCATGCAGAGCGAGCCCGCCGTCCGGATCCAGGGCCTGGTGAAGCGGTACGGATCCAAGACGGCCGTGAACGGCCTCGACCTCCACGTCCCCCGAGGGCAGGTCACCGCCGTCCTCGGCCCCAACGGAGCCGGCAAGACCACCACCATCGAGACCTGCGAGGGCTACCGCCGGCCGGACGCCGGCACCGTGCGGGTCCTCGGCCTCGACCCCGTCGCCGAATCCGCCCGGCTGCGTCCCCGCGTCGGAGTGATGCTCCAGTCCGGCGGCGTCTACTCCGGAGCGCGCGCGGACGAGATGCTGCGGCACGTGGCCAAGCTGCACGCCGATCCGCTGGACGTGGACGCGCTGGTCGAACGGCTCGGCCTCGGCGACTGCGGCCGGACGACCTACCGGCGGCTCTCCGGCGGCCAGCAGCAGCGCCTCTCGCTCGCCATGGCCGTCGTCGGCCGCCCCGAGCTGGTCTTCTTGGACGAGCCCACCGCCGGGCTCGACCCGCAGGCCCGCCGCGCCACCTGGCAGCTGGTGCGCGAGCTGCGCGCCGACGGCGTCAGCACCGTCTTGACGACGCACTTCATGGACGAGGCCGAGGAGCTCGCGGACGACGTCGCGATCATCGACGCGGGCCGGGTGATCGCCCAGGGCAGCCCCGACCAGCTCTGCCGCGGCGGCGCGGAGAACACCCTGCGCTTCACCGGCCGCCCCGGGCTCGACGTCGGCTCGCTGCTGAAAGCGCTCCCGGACGGTGCGCAGGCGTCGGAGCTGCTGCCGGGCACGTACCGGATATCGGGCGACGTGGGCCCGCAGATGCTGGCGACGGTCACCACCTGGTGCGCCCAGCACGGCGTCATGCCGGACGGCATCGCGGTCGAGCGCCACACCCTTGAGGACGTCTTCTTGGAGCTGACGGGCAGGGAGCTGCGCTGATGAGCACCGGTACGTACACCCCCCGCCCCGGCGCCGCCCCGCTCGGCCGGATGATCGCCGCGCAAGCCGCGTTCGAGACGAAGATGCTGCTGCGCAACGGCGAGCAGCTGCTGCTCACCGTCGTCATCCCCTCCCTCCTGCTGGTGCTGTTCTCCGGTGTCGACATCATCGACACCGGAGAAGGGGAGGCCGTCGACTTCCTCGCGCCGGGCGTGCTGGCGCTCGCGGTGATGTCGACCGCGTTCACCGGGCAGGCCATCGCGACGGGCTTCGAGCGCCGGTACGGGGTGCTCAAGCGGCTCGGTGCGTCCCCGATCCCGCGGTGGGCGCTGATGTGCGCCAAGACGCTGTCCGTCCTGGCCGTGGAGCTGTTGCAGATCGCGCTGCTGACCGCGATCGCGCTGGGGCTCGGCTGGTCGCCGCGGGGCGGCGCCGCGGGCCTGGTCTCCGTCCTCGCGCTGCTCGCGCTGGGCACGGCCGCGTTCAGCGGGCTCGGGCTGCTGATGGCCGGCACGCTGCGCGCCGAGGCGACACTCGCCGCGGCCAACCTGGTGTTCCTGCTGCTCCTGGTCGGCGGCGGGGTCATCGTGCCGCTGGACCGCTTTCCCGACGGCGTCACCGCGGTGCTGGAGCTGCTGCCGATCACCGCGCTCTCGGACGGGCTGCGGGACGTGCTCCAGCACGGCGCGTCCGTGCCGTGGCGCGAGCTGGCCGTCCTGACCGGCTGGTCGACCCTCGCCCTCGGCGCGGCGGCGCGCTTCTTCCGCTGGGAGTAACCCACGGCCCTCTGCCTGCGGGGCGCGCGGTGCGCGGTTGCGGGGTGCGCGATAGCACCGTGCTGGCGGAGCAACGTTGGCGTCTGCCGCGCGTCTGTGGCTTGTCGCGCAGTTCCCCGCGCCCCTAAAAGCCTGTGCTGCACCCCGCAGAGAAATGACGGGGGAAGCGAATCAGGGGCGCTGGGGGTCCCCCCGTGCCCGGAGGGCACAGGGGGCGGAACTGCGCGACAAACCCACCACTAGGCCGCGGAGACCAAGCCACCTTCCGTGCAACGGCGAGACTGTCAGGGGCGCGGGGAACTGCGCGACCAGCCACAGACGCGCCGCGGAGACCAAGCCGCCCTCCGTGCAACGGCGAGAATGTCAGGGGCGCGGGGAGCGCGAACAACCACAGACGGGCCGCAGGCGCCGGCGCGGCGAGATCGCGTCGTTCGCCAGGGGAACCCGTCGTCGGGGTTCCCTCGTTCTGACGGGGGCGTCAGTATGAGGGCTGCCGAGCCGGCGCCCGGGGCTGCGCGCGGATCGGCAGTGGGAGGGCTGCGATGGAGCGAACTGCCGCGCTGCGACTGGACGCGGAGTGGTCGACGGGCGGAGGCACCGGCATCGGACTGACGTCCGCCGAGCGGCACCGCACCCTCGTGCGGCTGATCGACGCGCTCGCCCCGCACGCCGACGGGGACCCGCCCGTCGCCGCCCGGCTGGGCCTGCGCTACGCGGAGCTGGCCCGCCACCACTTCGAAGCAGGGCGCCGGACGCCCGCGCTGAGCGCGGTCGGCGAGGCGCTCCGGCACGGCGCGGGGCCGGCCCGGCACGACCCGGAGCACGCCCGCTGGTACGCCAGGGCCCTCACCAGCCAGGCGATCTATCTGGCGCATCCGCTCAGCGACGAACTCGGACTGCCGCGGTACGCCTTCCAGGGCCCCGGCAGCCGCCCGCCGAGCACCGCGCGCGCCGACGGCCTCGCGGCGCTCGCCGCCACCCGTCGCGCCGTCGCCGTCTGGTCCGGCCTGGACCCGACCGAGCCGGGCAACCGGGAGGGCCTGGCGCAGTCGTACGCCTTCCTCGGCGACCGCCTGGAGGAGCTGGGCGACCCGGTGGAGGCCGCCGCGTGGGCCGTACGGGCCGAGCGGGGGCTGGGCGCGCTGTGGGCGGACGACCGGGACGGCCCGCGGGCCGTCGGCGACACCGCGGCGGGAGACCTCAAACTCGGGCGGGACGGGCTGCACACCGCGCTCCTGGAGCACCTGGGCGACCAGTTGGAGCGCCGCCTGCGCCGCTGCCCGTTCCCCGACGGGCTGACCCGGCTGCGCGCCGATGACCTGCTGCCGCACCGCCTGCTGCCGCTCGCGGTGCTGGCCGCCCGGATCGACGGCGTCGAGGCCGCGGCGATCGCCGACGGGCTGCGCCTGGAACTCCCCGAGGTCCGACGCGTCCTGCGGGCGCGCTCCTGGCGCGCGGTGTGGCGGTTCGACACCCGGGACGCGGACGGCGCGCCCTGGACCCCGATGGCGTACCCCTGGCGCGGCACTACCGCGGTCACCGACCGGTCCGCCGCGGCCGTCGGGGCGGACCTGGCGGACGCCTTCCTGACCGCCCCCGACCGGCCGCCGGCCCCGGTCCACTGGCGGCTCGCGGTGTGGTGGGAGGACGAGGACCACCTCGACGGGGCCCGCTTCCGGCACGCCCACGCGCCGGGCGGCGGCGCCTGACCCGCGGTCGACACGGTGCACGACGTCACACCCCCCTCGTGAAAACTTGCACAAGGCCCCGCCTACGATGGAGTCCGTGCAAACACCCCTTGCTCTCATCGCCCGGCGCTGGACTCCCGCCCCGGGCGTCGTCCGGCGCGCAGCCCTCTCCGCCGTCGTGATGACCGTGGTCATCATCGTCACCGGAGGCGCGGTCCGGCTCACCGGATCGGGCCTGGGCTGCGACACCTGGCCCAAGTGCACGGACGACAGCCTCTTCGCCACCCCCGAGCAGGGGCTGCACGGCGCGATCGAGTTCGGCAACCGCATGCTGACGTACGTGCTGTCCGCGGCCGTCGGCTGGACCATCATCGCCGCGCGCTCCGCCAAGCCCCGCCGCCGCTCCCTGACCCGACTGGGCTGGGCGCAGTTCTGGGTGGTCGTGCTGAACGCCGTGCTCGGCGGCATCACCGTGTGGATGGCGCTGAACCCGTGGATCGTCGCCGGCCACTTCGTCGCCGCGAACCTGCTGCTCACCATCGCCGTGATCACCTGGCACCGGGCGGGCGAGGGCGACGCGCCCCGGCGCCCGCGGGTGCCGCTGCCGGTGCGCCGGCTGTCCTGGGCGATCGTCGTCGTCGCCGGCGCCGCGATCGTGCTGGGCACCGGCGTCACCGGTGCCGGCAAGCACGCGGGCGACAGCAGCGACGTGCCGCGCATGCCGTGGGACTGGGTCAACGCGGCGCAGCTGCACGCTGCGTCCGCATGGGTGATCTGTGCGCTGGCGGTGGCGATGTGGCTGGTGCTGCGGGTGGTGGACGCCCCGAGCGACGTCCGGGCCAGGGCCCGGGACCTGCTGGTCGTCCTGCTGCTCCAGGGTGCCATCGGCTACCTCCAGTACTTCACGGGCGTGCCCGAAGTGCTGGTCGGGGTGCACATGCTGGGGTCGTCGCTGCTGTGGGTCGCGGTGCTGCGGCTGGTGCTCAGCACGCGGGAGCGGCCGACCGAGGCCGCCGCGTCGATCCCCGCGCAGACCGATCCCGCGCTCGCCCGGATCTGACGCCGGCGCCCGCAGAACGCAACGACACCGGGCCGGCACCCACCACACGGATGGGTGCCGGCCCGGTGTCGTACGCGTGCGCAGGTGCACAGGTGCGCGTACGTGCGCAGGTGCGTACGTGCGTCCGTACGGCAGGACCTGGCGGGGTTCAGCCCGCGCGACCGCCGACCTGGATGCCGGCCATCCGGCTCCACTCGTACGGCCCGGTGCGCACCTTCGCCGCGAACTCGCCGTCGAAGGAGTCGTGGAGGGTGAGCCCGGCCTTCTCGGCCGCCTCGGTGGCCACGGCGTGAGTGGGCGCGACCAGGTCGCCCCAGGCGCCGTCGTCGCCGACGAGGACGATGCGGGTGCCCATCTGGCCGATGTAGGCGAGTTGCCCCTCCGCGCCGCCGTGCGCCTTGGCGAAGGCGGTGATCTCCCGGGCGAGCTTGGCGGCCTTGCGGTCCGCGTGCTTGGTGTCTGCCATGGTCACGATGCTACGTACGGGTAACGGGCGCTGACCATGGCGTCCGTGCGTGGCGTGGGCCACTGGCCGACCCGCCGCGCACGGACGGCGAAGAGCCGGTGCGCGCATCAGGCGCACGGACGGCGAAGAGCCGGTGCGCGCATCAGGCGCACACCGGCTCGAAGCACCGTCTCGAAGGGACGGGCGGTCGTCAGCGCAGGAAGGGGTCCACCGCGACGGCCACGAAGACCAGCGACACATAGGTGATGGACCAGTGGAAGAGGCGCATCTCCTTGAGCTTCGCGCCCGTCACGCCGGACTTGGCGCGCGACTGGAGCGCATGGGCCTCCCACAGCCACCAGCCGCCGGCCGCCAACGCGACGGCCGTGTAGAACCAGCCGGTGTACCCCAGCGGGGTGAGCAGCAGGGAGACCGCGACCATCACCCAGCTGTAGAGCACGATCTGCCGGGCGACGACCTTGTTGGAGGCGATGACCGGCAGCATCGGCACGCCGACGCGGGCGTAGTCCTCGCGCACCCGCATGGACAGCGGCCAGTAGTGCGGCGGGGTCCAGAAGAAGATGACGAGGAAGAGGATGACGGCGGCCCACGACATCGAGTTGGTGACGGCGGACCAGCCGATCAGCACCGGCATGCAGCCGGCGATGCCGCCCCAGACGATGTTCTGCGAGGTGCGGCGCTTGAGGATCATCGTGTAGACGACCACGTAGAACAGCAGCGCGCCGAGCGAGAGCCAGGCGGAGAGCCAGTTGACCAGCAGCCCGAACCAGGCCGTGGAGACCACGGCGAGCACCAGGCCGAAGACCAGGCCCTCGCGCGGCGAGACCATGCCGGTGACCAGCGGACGCTGCGACGTGCGGTCCATCAGCGCGTCGATGTCGCGGTCGATGTACATGTTGAGCGCGTTGGCGCCGCCGGCGGAGAGGTATCCGCCGATGCAGGTCGCCAGGACCAGCATCAGGTCCGGCACCCCTTGCGCGGCGAGGAACATCACCGGCACTGTGGTGATGAGCAGCAGTTCGATGATCCGCGGCTTGGTCAGCGCCACGAAGGCCATGACGCGGGCGCCGAGCGGCCGGGCGCCGGAGCCCCCGCTGGATTTCCCCACGGCCCCGGAATGGGCGGTGCCCCCACCCGCTGGACGGGAATCGACGGCCGTCACGCACACCCCTGAAAGAGATTCCAGCAAGTCCCGGGCGCAGGACAGGACTGATGAAGGCCCGGGGGAACTTGCGCGTACCACGCCACTCTAGAGGTTGCCCCTCACTCGCCTCGCACGGGGGTGGGTCGTGTTGGAGGGGCGTGCGCGGGGCCGTCGGGAGGCGAAGTCCACCCGTTGGCGGCAGGCTGGCACTGTGGCCGCGGTCGGTGCCCGGGCCCCGACGAATCGAATCGAAATGGCGCATGGCGCGCCAGGGGTAGGCTCGACGACGCCCGGTGCTTCCGTCGTCACCGGATACGACATGCGACATGTGAAGACCCTCAAGCGAAGACACATGTGGCGACATGTGGAGAGGAGCCCTGACGCAGGGTGAGCACCAAGCCGACCACCACAGACCTTCAGTGGACCGATCTGGACCAGCGGGCCGTCGACACCGCTCGCGTCTTGGCCATGGACGCCGTACAGAAGGTCGGCAACGGCCACCCCGGTACGGCCATGAGCCTCGCGCCCGCCGCGTACGTCCTGTTCCAGAAGCTCATGCGGCACGACCCCGCCGACGCCGACTGGACCGGCCGCGACCGGTTCGTGCTGTCCGCCGGGCACTCGTCGCTGACCCTGTACGTCCAGCTGTACCTGGCCGGGTACGGCCTGGAGCTGGACGACCTCAAGGCGTTCCGCACCTGGGGCTCGAAGACCCCCGGCCACCCCGAGTACGGGCACACGGTCGGCGTCGAGACGACCACCGGCCCGCTGGGGCAGGGCGTGGCGAACGCGGTCGGCATGGCGATGGCCGCCCGCTACGACCGCGGCCTGTTCGACCCGGACGCCGCCCCGGGCACCTCCCCCTTCGACCACACCATCTGGGCGATCGCCGGTGACGGCTGCCTCCAGGAGGGCATCAGCGCGGAGGCGTCCTCGCTCGCGGGCCACCAGAAGCTGGGCAATCTGGTGCTGCTCTGGGACGACAACCACATCTCCATCGAGGGCGACACCGAGACCGCCGTCTCCGAGGACACCCTCAAGCGGTACGAGGCGTACGGCTGGCACGTCCAGCGGGTGGCGCCGAAGGAGAACGGCGACCTGGACCCGCACGCGCTGTACGCGGCGCTGAGGGCGGCGCAGGCCGAGACCGAGCGCCCCTCCTTCATCGCGATGCGTTCGATCATCGCCTGGCCCGCCCCGCACGCGCAGAACACCGAGGCGGCGCACGGCTCGGCGCTCGGCGAGGAGGAGGTCGCGGCCACCAAGCGGGTCCTCGGCTTCGACCCGGAGCTGCACTTCGAGGTCTCCGACGCGGTCATCGGGCACACCCGGGAGGCGCTGGACCGCGGCCGTGAGGCGCGCGGCGAGTGGGAGAAGGGCTTCGCCGCCTGGCGCACGGCCAACGCCGAGCGCGCCGCCGAGTTCGACCGGATCAGCGCGGGCGAGCTGCCGGCCGGCTGGGAGGACGCGCTGCCGGACTTCGAGACCGGCAAGGGCGTCGCCACCCGCGCCGCCTCCGGCAAGGTGCTCCAGGCCCTCGGCGCGGTCGTGCCCGAGCTGTGGGGCGGCTCCGCCGACCTCGCGGGCTCGAACAACACCACGATCGACAAGACGTCGTCCTTCCTGCCGGCGGACAACCCGCTGCCGGAGGCCGACCCGTACGGCCGCACGATCCACTACGGCATCCGCGAGCACTCGATGGCCGCGGAGATGAACGGCATCGCGCTGCACGGCAACACCCGCATCTACGGCGGCACGTTCCTGGTCTTCTCGGACTACATGCGCAACGCGGTGCGGCTGTCCGCGCTGATGCACCTTCCGGTGACGTACGTGTGGACGCACGACTCGATCGGTCTGGGCGAGGACGGTCCGACGCACCAGCCGGTGGAGCACCTGGCGGCGCTGCGCGCGATCCCGGGGCTGAACGTGGTCCGTCCCGCGGACGCCAACGAGACCGTGATCGCCTGGCGCGAGATCCTCAAGCGCTACACCAAGGAGTTCGGCGTGGGCGCGCCGCACGGTCTGGCGCTGACCCGCCAGGGCGTGCCGACGTACGAGCGCAACGAGGATGCGGCCCGCGGCGGTTACGTGATGTTCGAGGCCGAGGGCGGCGCCCCGGAGGTCGTGCTCATCGCCACGGGCTCCGAGGTCCAGCTCGCCGTCGGGGCGCGGGAGCAGCTGCAGGCGGCCGGGGTGCCGACGCGGGTGGTCTCGATGCCGTCGGTGGAATGGTTCGAGGAGCAGGACCAGGGGTACAAGGACGCGGTGCTGCCGCCGTCCGTGAAGGCGCGCGTGGCCGTGGAGGCCGGGATCGGGCTGACCTGGCACCGGTACGTCGGCGACGCGGGCCGCATCGTCTCGCTGGAGCACTTCGGTGCCTCGGCGGACGGCAAGTTGCTCTTCCGCGAGTTCGGATTCACCGCTGACGCGGTCGCCGCCGCCGCGCGGGAATCTCTCGACGCCTCCCGGCGCTGACGCGGGTACATGACGAAGTAGGAGATTGAACACTCATGACAGACGACGCACTGGGGCGCCTGACCGACGAAGGCGTCGCCATTTGGCTGGACGACCTGTCCCGCAAGCGCATCACCTCCGGGAACCTCGCGGAGTTGATCGGCGAGCAGCACGTGGTGGGTGTGACGACCAATCCGTCGATCTTCCAGAAGGCGATCAGCGGCGGCGACGGGTACGAGCAGCAGCTGCGGGAGCTGGCCGCGCGCAAGGTGACCGTGGACGAGGCCCTGCGCATGATCACGACGGCTGACGTGCGGGACGCCGCGGACGTCCTGCGTCCGGTCTTCGAGGCCACGGGCGGCCAGGACGGCCGGGTCTCCATCGAGGTGGACCCGCGGCTGGCGCACGAGACCGAGGCCACGATCGCCGAGGCCAAGCAGCTGGCCTGGCTGGTGGACCGGCCCAACACCCTGATCAAGATCCCGGCGACCCGGGCGGGCCTGCCGGCGATCACCGAGACGATCGGCCTGGGCATCAGCGTCAACGTCACGCTGATCTTCTCGCTGGAGCGCTACCGCGAGGTGATGGACGCGTACCTGGCCGGTCTGGAGAAGGCCAAGGAGCGCGGCCTGGACCTGTCCAAGATCCACTCGGTGGCTTCGTTCTTCGTGTCCCGGGTGGACACCGAGATCGACAAGCGGCTGGACGAGATCGGCACGCCGGAGGCGAAGGCCGCGCGCGGCAAGGCCGCCGTGGCGAACGCCCGGCTCGCCTACGAGGCGTACGAGGAGGTCTTCTCCTCCGAGCGGTGGGCGCCCCTGGACCGTGCGCAGGCCAACAAGCAGCGTCCGCTGTGGGCCTCGACCGGTGTGAAGGACCCGGCGTACAAGGACACCCTGTACGTGGACGAGCTGGTCGCCCCGGGCACGGTGAACACCATGCCGGAGGCCACCTTGGAGGCCACCGCGGCCCGCGGCTCCATCAGCGGCGACACCATCCGCGGCACGTACGACCGCTCGCGCGCCGAGCTGGCCGCCGTGGCGGAGCTGGGGATCTCGTACGACGAGGTCGTCCAGCTGCTGGAGGACGAGGGCGTCGAGAAGTTCGAGGCGTCCTGGAACGACCTGCTCAAGTCGACCGAGGCGGCGCTGGCGCGCCTCGCTCCGGCGAAGGGCTGAGACCGTGTCCGGTTCCGAGGCCAATCCGCTTCGTGACCCCGCCGACCGACGGCTCCCGCGCATCGCGGGGCCGTCGGGCCTGGTCATCTTCGGCGTCACGGGCGACCTGTCCCGCAAGAAGCTGATGCCCGCGATCTACGACCTGGCGAACCGGGGGCTGCTGCCGCCGGGCTTCTCCCTGGTCGGGTTCGCCCGCCGGGAGTGGCAGGACGAGGACTTCGCGCAGGAGGTCCACGACGCGGTCAAGGAGCACGCCAGGACCCCCTTCCGCGAGGAGGTCTGGCAGCAGCTCAACCAGGGCATGCGCTTCGTCCAGGGCGACTTCGACGACGACGACGCCTTCGAGACGTTGAAGAAGACGATCGCCGAGCTGGACCAGGCGCAGGGCACCGGGGGCAACTTCGCCTTCTACCTGTCCGTGCCGCCGAAGTTCTTCCCCAAGGTCGTCCAGCAGCTCAAGAAGCACGGGCTGGCGGACCAGAAGGAGAGCTCCTGGCGCCGGGCGGTCATCGAGAAGCCCTTCGGCCACGACCTCGCGTCCGCCATGGAGCTCAACAAGGTGGTGCACGAGGTCTTCCCGCCGAACGAGGTCTTCCGGATCGACCACTACCTCGGTAAGGAGACCGTCCAGAACATCCTGGCGCTCCGCTTCGCGAACACCCTCTTCGAGCCGATCTGGAACCGGTCGTACGTCGACCACGTGCAGATCACGATGGCCGAGGACATCGGCATCGGCGGCCGGGCCGGGTACTACGACGGCATCGGCGCCGCCCGTGACGTCATCCAGAACCACCTGCTGCAACTCCTGGCGCTGACCGCGATGGAGGAGCCCGCCTCCTTCGACGCGGACGCGCTGGCGGCGGAGAAGACGAAGGTGCTCGGCGCGGTGAAGCTGCCGCGGGACCTGGGCGCGGACACGGTGCGCGGCCAGTACGCCGAGGGGTGGCAGGGCGGCGAGAAGGCGGTCGGCTACCTCCAGGAGGACGGCATCGACCCCGACTCCAAGACCGACACCTTCGCGGCCATAAAGCTGGAGATCGACAACCGGCGCTGGGCGGGCGTGCCGTTCTACCTGCGCACGGGCAAGCGGCTGGGCCGCCGGGTCACCGAGATCGCGGTGGTCTTCCAGCGGGCCCCGCACTCCCCCTTCGACCACACCGCGACCGAGGAGCTGGGGCAGAACGCCCTGGTCATCCGGGTCCAGCCGGACGAGGGCGTGACGATGCGGTTCGGCTCCAAGGTGCCGGGCACCTCGATGGAGGTGCGGGACGTGTCGATGGACTTCGCCTACGGCGAGTCCTTCACGGAGTCCAGCCCGGAGGCGTACGAACGGCTCATCCTCGACGTCCTCCTCGGCGACTCCAACCTCTTCCCGCGGGTCGAGGAGGTCGAGCTGTCCTGGAAGATCCTCGACCCGATCGAGCAGTACTGGGACACCCACGGCAAGCCGGCGCAGTACTCGTCGGGCACCTGGGGGCCGGTCGAGGCGGACGAAATGCTCGCACGAGACGGACGGAGCTGGCGCCGGCCATGAAGATCGACCTTACGGACACCACCTCCAGCAAGATCAACAAGGCGCTGGTGCAGGGCCGCCGGGCGATCGGCACCCCGGCCGTCGGCATGGTCCTGACCCTCGTGATCGTCACGGACGAGGAGAACGCCTACGACGCGCTGAAGGCGGCGAACGAGGCGTCGCGGGAGCACCCCTCCCGCACCCTCGTGGTCATCAAGCGGGTCTCCCGCACCCCCCGTGACCGGGCGCAGACCCGGCTGGACGCGGAGGTGCGGGTCGGCGCGGACGCGGGCACCGGCGAAACGGTCGTCCTGCGGCTGTACGGGGAGGTGACGGAGCACGCCCAGTCGGTGGTGCTGCCGCTGCTGCTGCCCGACGCGCCCGTCGTGGTGTGGTGGCCGGTGAACGCCCCGCTGGACCCGGCGAAGGACCCGCTGGGCGCGTTGGCCCAGCGCCGGGTCACCGACACCTACGCCGCCGAGCAGCCCATCCAGGAGCTGAAGTCCCGCGCCGAGGCGTACACCCCCGGCGACACGGACCTGTCCTGGACCCGGATCACCCCGTGGCGCTCCATGCTGGCCGCCGCGCTCGACCAGGTGGTCTGCGAGGTCACGGCGGTCGAGGTGGAGGGCGAGGAGTTCAACCCGAGCGTGGAGCTGCTCGCGATGTGGCTCGCGGACCGGCTGGGCGTGCCGGTGCGGCGCACCCTGTCGCAGGGCCCCGGTCTCACGGCCGTGCGGATGGAGACCGACTGCGGTCGGATCGTGCTCGACCGGGCGGACGGTTCGCTGGCGAACCTCTCCATCCAGGGCCAGCCGGACCGTGCGGTCGCGCTCAAGCGGCGGGAGACCTCCGAGCTGATCGCGGAGGAGCTGCGGCGGCTGGACCCGGACGACACCTACGCCTCCGCCCTGCGGTACGGGGTGGACCGGCTCGGTGACGGCGAGCCCGGCAGCTCCGCGGCGGCGGCCGTGGCTCCTGCCGCGGCCTCCCCCGCCGCGACGGCCGAGGACCCCGCGCCGGCCCCCAAGGCGGCGACGGGCAAGAAGGCCGCCGCGCGGAAGGCGGCGGCGAAGTGAGCGCACCGCAGCTCGTCGTCCACCGCGACAAGGAGCTGATGGCCCAGGCCGCGGCGGCCCGGCTGATCACGAAGATCGTGGACGCCCAGGCCGCCCGGGGCACCGCTTCGGTGGTGCTGACGGGTGGGCGCAACGGCAACGGCCTGTTGGCCGCGCTCGGGTCCGCGCCGGCCCGCGACGCGGTCGACTGGCACCGGCTGGACCTGTGGTGGGGCGACGAGAGGTTCCTCCCCGAGGGGGACCCGGAGCGCAACGTCACCCAGGCGCGGGCCGCCCTGCTGGACCAGGTGCCCCTCGACCCGGCGCGGGTGCACCCGATGCCGGCGTCCGACGGCCCGTACGGCAGCGACGTGGAGGCGGCTGCCGCCGCGTACGCCACCGCGCTGGCCGCGGCTGCCGGGCCGGAGGACCACGGGCCGGTGCCGACCTTCGACGTCCTGATGCTCGGCGTCGGCCCGGACACGCACGTGGCGTCGCTCTTCCCGGAGCACCCCGCGGTCCGGGAGACCGAGCGCACGGTGGTCGGGGTGCACGGGGCGCCGAAGCCGCCGCCGACCAGGATCTCACTGACGCTGCCCGCGATCCGGGCGGCGCGGGAGGTCTGGTTGCTCGCGGCGGGCGAGGACAAGGCGAACGCGGCGGCGATCGCGCTGTCGGGCGCGGGCGAGGTCCAGGCCCCGGCCGCGGGCGCCCGCGGGCGGGCCCGCACGCTGTGGCTGCTGGACTCGGCGGCGGCTGCGCAGTTGCCGCGGGAGCTGTACCCGCCGGCCGCGGCGTAACGCGTCGCGCGGTTCGAGACCGACGCACGGTTCACCACCCGCGAAGGGCCCGGGTGCCACGACGGCACCCGGGCCCTTCGCGTTGCCCGCACTGTCCTGAACTGCACCTTCCTGGCACGAAGATCAGCCAAAGGCCCGCGCGGGGCCCCGGAGCCCGGGGAGGCGATCTTGCCGGGGGGCGAGGTGGTGCGGCTAACGTGGGGCAGCTTCTTCGACGGACGCTCGGGAGGGGACCACCCATGCTCGGTGAGACGGCCCGCACATGGCTCAAGCGCTGGGACGAACAGCAGGAGCGCTACAGCCCGGACCGTGAGGAACGGTTCCAGGTGATCCTCGACGTGACCCGGTGGTCCCTGGAGCGGGCCTCGCCCGAACGCCCCCGGATCGTCGACCTGGGGTGCGGTACGGGCTCGCTCACCGTCCGCCTCGCCCGCGCCCTGCCCGACGCCGAGGTCGTGGGCGTCGACGCGGACCCGATGATGCTGGGCCTGGGCGAGGAGAACGTCGCCGGCACGGGCGCGCGCCTCCTGCTCGACGACCTCAACTCCCCCGACTGGCCGGACCGGGTCGCCCCGGGCGAGCCCTGGGACGCGGCGGTCTCCTCCACCGCCCTGCACTGGCTGGAGGCGGAGGACCTGGCGGCGCTGTACGGAATGCTGGCGGCCAGGATCCGGCCGGGCGGCGTCTTCGTCGACGCCAACAACCGGATGCCCGAGGGCTCCCCGGAGTCCCGCGCCCTGGCACGCCGGGTGCGCGACGCCCGCGCCGAGCGTGCCGGGAAGGCGGACCGGGAGGACTGGGACTCCTGGTGGAAGGCGTTCCTCGCGGCGCCGGAGCTCGCGGAGTTGGCGCGCGAGCGAGAACAACGCGCGATCGCCGAGCGCGCGTTCGCGCCTCCGTTGGACCTGACGCTGGACGAGCAGGCGGACCTGCTGAAGTCGGCGGGCTTCCGCACGGTCACCACTGTCTGGCAATGCGGCGACGACAGCGTCCTGGTGGCCCTCCGCTGAGCCCTGCGGGGTGCGTTGGCCTCTGTGTCCTGGCCCCAAGAGCGCGGGCGCCCCTCAGCGCCCTGACGTACTCGCCGCGGCTCCGCGGGTACGTTGGCCTCTGCGGACCGTGGGTGGTTGCTCGCGCAGTTCCGCGCCCCTGGACATACGCGCCGTATCCCTGCGGGTTGCGTTGGTCTCTGCGGATGGTGGTGGGCTTGTCGCGCAGTTCCCCGCGCCCCTGATGTGCCTGAGGTCGTCGTTCGACCTGAGGCTGTGGCAGTGCGCGGGGACCAACGCGTCTGCAGACGGACGGGGGTTTAGGGGCGCTGGGGGTCCCCCCGCGCCCCTGGGCGTAGGGGGAGGAACTGCGCGATCAACCACCCACGGTCCGCACTGGACAACGCTTCCGCAGGGAAACGGCGGGATCGTCGGGGCACCCCGCAGAGACTAGCGCGGGCTCTCTTCGCCGGCCCCAGGCCCTGGGGAGGGCGGCTCCAGGAACGGAGCCAGGAGGCCCGGGACCGCGTCCGACGCGAGGGTGAGCGCGGCGGGCCCGGACGCGTCGGGGACCGCGTAGCCACCCGCACCCGCCGCCGTCGTCGCCGTCAGCGTCACCAGCCCCGACCGCCGCTGGAACACCGACTGCGTGATCGTCCACCCGATGATCCCGCCGCGCTGCAAGGCGACCGTACGGCGGGCCACGGTGCCCGAGCGCATCACGAGGTAGCCGCCGCTCAGCGCGTGGCCGAGGCTGCGGTACGCGTCGAGCGCGAAGAGCACCGCGACCGGGAACGCCACCGCCGCGTACCCCGCCGCGACGTACAGCAGGACGGGCGTGAGCCAGAGGCCGAGGGCGACCAGGACCGCCGCCGGCGCCGCGGCCCACGACAGGGCCCAGCGCAACCGGCGGGTGCGGGCGGCGCGCGGATGCGGGGTCAGCGGGGCGTCCATCGGGGTGCGGGGCTCCCGGAGGACCAGCCCCACGACGGAGTCGGCCACCGCGCGCGGCGCGGGCGGCAGCAGCACCTGGAGGTCGGCGTGGTCGCCCTCCTCGCCGTCGGCGATGCCGGTGGCGACGGCGTCCACCCGGGCCGCGCCGAAGGGCCGTACGCCCAGCGGCTCCACCAGCTCGACCCCGCGCAACCTGCGCTCCTCGACGGATATGGAGCGGGTGGTGAACAGACCGCGCCGCACCCGCAGCACCCCGCCGGGCTCCCGGTCCAGGCGGTAGCCCCACCACATCTCGACCCACAGTCCGAGCGCGCCGATCGCACCGACGACGAGCGCGGCGAGGACCAGCGTCCCGACCATGACGGCTATGGAAGTGTCGTGGAAGCGGTCGCCGGTCCATTCGATGACGTCGCCCTGGAACCCGAAGAAGTCGCTGACCTGCATCACGGCGCCGGCCGCCGCGACGCCGAGCGCGGGGGCGACGAAGGACGTGGGGGCGTAGCGGATCCAGGAGGGGTCGAGGACGGCGAGGGCGCCTTCCGTGACCGCGTCGGGAACGTCGACGGGGCGGTCGAGCAGTTCGGCGCGCAGCCGTTCGCCCTCCGCCCGGCCGACCGGGTCCAGCACCAGCGAGGACTCGCCGCTGCCGCTGCTCTCCCCCGTCCCGATGCGGACCTTGACCAGGCCGAGGACGCGCAGCAGCGGATTCGCGGTGAGGTCGACGCTGCGGATCCGCTCGCGCGCCAGGGAGCGCCGCTTCACGAAGAGCAGGCCGGAGTGGAGGTCGACGCGGTCGGGGCCGATGCGGTAGCGCGTACGGCGCCAGGTGGCGTACTGGACGGCGACGGAGCCGAGGACGAGCAGGACCGCGGCGGTCAGCAGCAGGACGAGCCCGATGCCACGGCGGGGGCCGTTGCCGAACCAGGCGCCGGAGGAGAGCCCCAGCAGCACGGGCAGGCAGATGCCGCCCGCGATGCCGGCGACGACGGCGGCGGTGACCAGCAGGACCCGCTTGTGGAGCTGCCGCCACTCCCCCTCCGCCGCGGCCGGCGCTGCGGGGACCCCGCCGCCCGTCTCGTCGCCAGCTTCCTCCGTCCGCGGGGCCCCCGCGTTCACGTCGCGTCCCCGGGGGTCGCCTGGGTGACCCGCGTCAGCTCCGCGACGAGCCCGGCCGCCACCTCGTGGTCGAGGCCGACGATCCGCACGGGCCCTTGGGAGGAGGCCGTGGTGACCGTGACCGTGGCCAGCTTGAAGGAGCGCTCCAGGGGGCCCCGGACGGTGTCGACGGTCTGGATGCGGGACATCGGCGCGATGCGCCACTCCTGCCAGATGGAGCCGGTGCGGACGTACACCGCCTCGTCGGTGACCTCCCAGCGGTGCACCCGGAACCACCAGAGGGGGAAGACGGCGGCGCAGAGCAGGGAGAGTCCGCTGAGTGCGGCAGCGGACGCCCACAGCCAGGTGCGCGCCGGGGTGATCCACAGGCCGAGGAGGCCCAGCACGGTGCCGAACGCCACCGCGGCGATCAGCCACTGCGTCAGCCACCAGCCGACGGCCCGGCGGTCGAGTGCGTTCCTCGGCGGTCGCAGTCGCACCGCCGCGTCCCCCGTGGTCATCCGGTCAACGCCCCCGTAGTGTCCGGTACTTCGCCGCGAGCGCGGCCGTCGAGCTGTCGAGCCCCTCGCCGCCCACTCCGTCGGTCAGCACCGGCTCGATCTTCTTCGCGAGGACCTTGCCGAGCTCCACGCCCCACTGGTCGAAGGAGTCGATGTGCCACACGGCGCCCTGAACGAAGACCTTGTGCTCGTACAGCGCGATCAACTGGCCGAGCACGGAGGGGGTGAGCTCGTCCGCGAGGACGGTGGTCGTGGGGTGGTTGCCCCGGAAGGTCTTGTGCGGGACCAGCTCCGGCGGCACTCCCTCCGCGCGCACCTCGTCCGGGGTCTTGCCGAAGGCGAGGGCCTGCGTCTGGGCGAGGAAGTTCGCCATCAGCAGGTCGTGCTGGGCGACCAGCCCGGGCGGCAGGTCGGCGGAGGGGCGGGCGAAGCCGATGAAGTCCGCGGGGATGACCTTGGTGCCCTGGTGGATCAGCTGGTAGTAGGCGTGCTGGCCGTTGGTGCCGGGCGTGCCCCACACCACGGGCCCGGTCTGCCACTGCACCGGCTGCCCGTCGCGGTCCACCGACTTGCCGTTCGACTCCATGTCGAGCTGCTGGAGGTAGGCGGTGAACTTGCTCAGGTAGTGCGAGTACGGCAGGACGGCGTGCGACTGGGCGTCGAAGAACGCGCCGTACCAGATGCCGAGCAGACCGAGCAGCAGCGGCGCGTTCTCCTCGAAGGGCGCGGTGCGGAAGTGCTCGTCGACGAGGTGGAAGCCGTCGAGCATCTCCCGGAAGCGCTCCGGGCCGATGGCGATCATCAGGGAGAGGCCGATGGCGGAGTCGTACGAGTAGCGCCCGCCGACCCAGTCCCAGAACTCGAACATGTTCGCCGTGTCGATGCCGAAGTCGGCGACCTTCTCGGCGTTGGTCGACAGGGCCACGAAGTGCCGGGCGACGGCTTCCTGACCGGCGTTCAGCTCCGAGAGCAGCCAGTTGCGGGCGGAGGTGGCGTTGGTGATGGTCTCGATCGTGGTGAAGGTCTTGGAGGCGACGACGAACAGCGTCTCCGCCGCGTCCAGGTCGCGCACCGCCTCGTGGAGGTCGGCGCCGTCGACGTTCGACACGAAACGGAACGTCAGGTCGCGCGCGGTGAAGGTGCGCAGGACCTCGTACGCCATCGCAGGGCCGAGGTCGGAGCCGCCGATGCCGATGTTGACCACGTTCTTCACGGGCTTGCCGGTGTGCCCGGTCCAGGCACCGGCACGGACCTGCTCGGCGAAGGCGGCCATCTGGTCGAGCACCGCGTGCACCTGGGGGACCACGTCCTCGCCGTCGACCTCGACGACGGCGGTGCGGGGGGCGCGCAGCGCGGTGTGCAGGACGGCGCGGTCCTCGGTGACGTTGATCTTCTCGCCGCGGAACATCGCGTCCCGCAGCCCGGCCACGTCGGTGGCCACGGCCAACTCGCGCAGCAGAGCCAGGGTCTCGTCGGTCACCAGGTGCTTGGAGTAGTCGATGTGGAGGTCACCGACGCGCAGTACGTGGGAGGCGCCGCGCTCCGGATCGGCGGCGAACAGCTCCCGCAGATGGGTCTGCCCCAACTGCTCGCGGTGCTTGCCGAGCGCGATCCACTCGGGGGTCTGGTTGAGCCGGGTACGGCCCGTTGCGTTCACTCGGACATCAGCTCGCTTCGTCTCGTGCCTGACTGGCGCCCCACCGCCCCCAACCTAAATGATCAGGCGGACCGGGAGGTGTCCGCGGAGGCGCTGCGCACGCTCCGTGTTCACCTGACTCAGAACCGTAAGCGACGGCACTGACAACCGGGCACTGTGGCCAACCGAGCAGGCCCGGCAAATAGTCCGCCGGGCCGGACCGACCGCAATCGGAGCCGCACCGTCCGGGAAGGGCCGGTACATGCGTCCGGCCGGGCACCTCTCGGTGTCCCGGCCGGATGTCGCCTTTAGATCTCGCCCCGCAGTTTGGCAAGGGCCTCGGCGAGGATCGCTTCGCCGTCCGCGTCGCTGCGCCGCTCCCGTACGTACGCCAGGTGCGTCTTGTACGGCTCCGTGCGCGGCGGGTCCGGTGGATTGTCCCGGTCCTGGCCGGCCGGGAACCCGCAGCGCGGACAGTCCCACGTGTCGGGGACCTGTGCGTCACTGGCGAAGCTCGGCTGCGTCTCGTGCCCGTTCGAGCACCAGAAGGAGATGCGCAGGCGCGGCGCGGACTCGCCGCGCTCGGCCTCGCCCATCGGCCCCGCCCCGACCCGGCTTCCCCGGATCGCGTTGCCACTTGCCACGGTCGTAACTCCCTGCGTGATGGTGCTGCACAGCGTCTCACAGCGGCTGCGCCGCGGTGCCCCAGTCTACGTAAGGCCCAACGCCCGTCCAGTCGTTGGAGTTACCCCCGCCCCGCACGGAGGCGTCGGACGGAGTCCTGCGACGTCAGTCGCTCAGCTTCATCAGCAGGCCGAGGGCGACGATGCAGGCGAACCACAGCACGCCGACGATGAGCGTGATGCGGTCGAGGTTGCGCTCGGCGACCGACGAGCCGCCGACGGAGGACTGCATGCCGCCGCCGAACATGTCGGAGAGGCCGCCGCCCTTCCCCTTGTGCATCAGCACCAGCAGCATCAGCAGCAGGCTGAAGACGATCAGGGCAATCGAGAACCCCATAACCACGGCTGGACCCTACTTCCTGGCAAATCTTGAGGTGACTGGGTGACTACCGACTGCGGGGACCCCGGCCGCGAGCGGCCCCGGGTCCCCGCAAGGGTACGACGGATCGGCGCTACCGCATACTCACTGGTCGCGGAAGCGAACGATCTTGACGAACTCGTCGGTGTCCAGCGCGGCCCCGCCCACCAGGGCGCCGTCCACGTCGGGCTGCGACATGATCGCGGCCACGTTCCCGGACTTCACGGAGCCGCCGTACTGGATGCGGACCTTGCCCGCCAGCTCCTGGGAGTACAGCTCGGCGAGCCGGCCGCGGATGGCTGCGCAGACCTCCTGCGCGTCCTCGGGGGTGGCGACCTCGCCGGTGCCGATGGCCCAGACGGGCTCGTACGCGATGACGATCTGCTCGGCCTGCTCGGCGGGGACGTCCTTCAGTCCGCCGTCGAGCTGGCCCAGCGTGTGCGCCACCTGCTGGCCGGCCTTGCGGACCTCCAGCGGCTCCCCGATGCAGAGGATGGGGGTGATGCCGTGCCGGAACGCGGCCTTCACCTTGGCGTTGCAGATCTCGTCCGTCTCGGCGTGGTACTGGCGCCGCTCGGAGTGACCGACGGCGACGTACGCGCACTTCAGCTTGGCGAGCATGGTGCCGGAGATCTCACCGGTGTAGGCGCCGGAGTCGTGCGCCGAGATGTCCTGGGCGCCGTACTTGATCTTCAGCTTGTCGCCGTCGACCAGGGTCTGCACGGAGCGCAGGTCGGTGAAGGGCGGCAGGACCGCGACCTCCACGGCGTCGTAGTCCTTGTCGGCGAGTGCGAAGGCGAGCTTCTGGACGTGTGCGATGGCCTCGAGGTGGTTGAGGTTCATCTTCCAGTTGCCCGCCATCAGCGGGGTGCGGTTGCTCATGTGGTTGATCAGTCCTCCAGTGCGGCGAGGCCGGGAAGCGTCTTGCCTTCGAGGTATTCGAGGCTGGCGCCGCCGCCGGTCGAAATGTGGCCGAATGCCTTCTCGTCGAAGCCCAGCGTCCGCACGGCGGCGGCGGAGTCCCCGCCACCGACCACGGAGAACGCCGGGGAGTCGACGAGCGCCTGGGCGACGGCCCTGGTGCCCTCGGCGTAGTCGGGGTGCTCGAAGACGCCCATGGGGCCGTTCCAGAAGACGGTCTCGGCGTCGGCGAGCTTGGCTGCGTACAGCTTGCGGGTCTCGGGGCCGATGTCCAGCCCCTCCTGGTCGGCCGGGATGGCGTCCGCGGCGACGGTGGTGGGGTGGGCCGGGGCCTTGGTCTTGAGGTCCGGGAACCCGGGGGCCACCAGGACGTCGACCGGGAGCACGAACTCCACCCCCTTGTCCTTCGCCCGTGCGAGGTAGTCCTGGACGACCGGGACCTGGTCCTCCTGGAGCAGCGAGGTGCCCACCTCGTGGCCTTCGGCCTTGAGGAAGGTGTACGCCATGCCGCCGCCGATCAGGATCCGGTCGGCCTTCTCCAGCAGGTTCTCGATGACTCCGAGTTTGTCGGAGACCTTGGCGCCGCCGAGAACGACGGCGTACGGACGCCGGACCTCCTCGGTGAGCTTCTTCAGGACCCCGACCTCGGTGGCGATCAGGTACCCGGCCGCGTGGGGCAGCCGGGCGGGCAGGTCGTACACCGAGGCGTGCTTGCGGTGGACGGCGCCGAAGCCGTCGCCCACGTACAGGTCTGCGAGGTCGGCGAGCCGGTCGGCGAAGGCGCCCCGCTCCGCGTCGTCCTTGCTGGTCTCGCCGGGGTTGAAGCGCAGGTTCTCGACCACCGCGACCTGTCCGTCGGCCAGCCCGGCGACGACGGACTTCGCGGACTCGCCGACGGTGTCGGTGGCGAAGGCGACCTCCCGGCCCAGCAGTTCGCCGAGCCGGGCGGCGGCCGGGGCCAGGGAGAAGGCCGGGTCCGGGGCGCCCTTGGGGCGGCCCAGGTGCGAGGCCACGATCACGCGCGCACCCGCATCGGCGAGCTTGGCGACCGTCGGCACGACGGCGCGGATGCGGCCGTCGTCGGTGATGGCGGTGCCGTCGAGCGGCACGTTGAGGTCGGCGCGGACGAATACCCGCTTGCCGGCTACCCCATCGGCCAGCAGCTGGTCGATCGTCTTCATGCTGAGAACTCCTCGGGAGGGCTGGACGTGCGACCGGGCCCGGGCCGCGCGACCTTGCGCTGCCCGAGCCCGTTCGCTCACATCGTGGTGCTCTGATGGCCTTGCTGTGCTGGGCTGTGCGGGGCCGAGCCGGGCGGGGCCGTCAGAGCGTTCGGAGCTTTCAGAGCTGGTTGCCGACGAAGACCGTGAGGTCCACGAGGCGGTTGGAGTAACCCCACTCGTTGTCGTACCAGCCGAGGATCTTCACCGAGTTGCCCTCCTGGACCATGGTCAGGGAGGAGTCGAAGGTGCAGGACGCCGGGTCGCTGACGATGTCCGAGGAGACGATGGGGTCCTCGGTGTAGGCGACGATGCCCTGGAGCTCGCCCTCGGCGGCCTTCTTGAACGCGGCGTTCACCTCGTCCTTGGTGACCTCGCGGGAGAGCTCGACGACCAGGTCGGTGGCGGAGCCGGTGGGGACCGGGACGCGCATCGCGATGCCGTCCAGCTTGCCCTTGAGCTGCGGCAGGACCAGGGCGGTGGCCTTGGCGGCGCCGGTCGTCGTCGGGATGATGTTCTCCGCGGCGGCGCGGGCGCGGCGCAGGTCCTTGTGCGGGAAGTCCAGGATCCGCTGGTCGTTGGTGTAGGCGTGGACCGTCGTCATCAGACCGCGGACGATGCCGAAGTTCTCGTCGAGCACCTTGGCCATCGGCGCCACGCAGTTGGTGGTGCAGGAGGCGTTGGAGATGACGTGGTGCTGCGCCGGGTCGTACTTGTCCTGGTTGACGCCCATGACGATGGTGATGTCCTCGCCGCTGGCCGGAGCCGAGATGAGGACCTTCTTGGCGCCGCCGGCGATGTGCTTCTCGGCGTCGGCCTTCTTGGTGAAGATGCCGGTCGACTCGATGACGATGTCGACGCCCAGGTCGCCCCAGGGGATGTCCGCCGGGTTCCGCTCGGAGAGGACCTTGATGGTGTGGCCACCGACGGTGATCGTGTCGGCGGTGTGGGACACCTCGGCCTTGAGGCGGCCGAGGATGGTGTCGTACTTCAGCAGGTGGGCCGTGGTCGCAGTGTCACCCAGGTCGTTGACAGCCACGATCTCGATGTCTGCACCCTGCTCCAGCAGCGCGCGGAAGTAGTTACGACCGATGCGGCCAAAGCCGTTGATGCCTACGCGGATCGTCACGAACCGATCTCCTCGTTGGTACGCCGACTCGATGCCGGCGAGCTGTATTGGGATGTCCCCGACCGCTTACGACCCTACCTCTCGGGACGCCGCGAAGTGACATCGGAGGGCCGGTACGCGACCACGGCGGTCCATACCACCCGGTAGGGAGTACGGACCGCCGCAAGCCCTGGCGAAAGGGTCACAAACAGCTACGATGCGTTAGCGCCCAAGTGCGCCCAGTGCCGCTCCGATGAGCTTTTTACGGTCGTCCCGGCCGGTCGCGTGCTCCACTCCGAAGCCCAGCAGCACGCTGTCCCGGGTGGTCACGGAGCTGGCCGAGGGGAACAGGTCCTGGCTGCGCTGCCACTGGCCGCGCGGCGCCGGGCTGCCGTCCGGCGAGCCGCCGGCGACCCACGGGCCGAGGGTGGTCTCGAAGCCGCCGTCCCCCGTTCCGCCCGCGCCGGTGACCAGCCGGGTGTCGTCCACGAAGACGCCGCGTCCGCCGTCACTGGGGTCGGTGACGTACGAGACGTGGACCTCGATCTGCTTGCCCGCGTAGGCGCTCAGGTCGAAGGACGCGGCCCGCCAGCCGTCGGACGCCCCGGTGAAGGCGTGCCAGGCGCCCGTACTGCCCGTCGCGGTGCAGCCGTTGGAGCCGACGGTGAGGTAGTGGCGCAGGAAGGGGTGCTGGTTGACGTAGAAGGCCCGGTCGCACTGGGTGGGCACGGTGGTCGTGGTGCCGCCGTTGCGGTCCGGGAGCGTCGTCCAGTCGTCCTGCCCGACGGTGCGGACCTCGACGATCGCGTTGTCGAAGCCGGGTTCGGTGTTGAAGCTCAGCTGCATGTCCAGCCGCGGCTGCTGGGCCGCGGTGGTGCCGCCGAGGTCCACGGTGCGGCCGAGGCGCATCCACGAGGCGTTGCGGTGCGCCGCCACCGCGTACCACTGGCCCTCGTACGGCGAGAACGGCATCCGTACGCCCGGGTAGTCGCCCGCCGCCGCGCTGCGGAACTGCGGGAACTGCGCCGGCGGCAGCGAGTCGGAGGTGACGGTGTACGCACCGGCCGCGTCCAGCGGGTTGCCGGGCGCGTCGCCGAGCCGGGCGCCGGCGCCGGCGAGGCTGCCCGCCCCGGCGAAGGAGTTCACCCCACCGAGGGACGCTCGCCCGGAGGCACCGAGGTAGTACTGGGCGAAGTCGTCGCTGACCGCGCCGCCGAGGTCGACGTCGCCGCCGGCGCGCTCACCGGCGGTGATCACCTTCCCGCCCTCGTTGACGAAGGCGCGCACGGCCTGGGTGACGCCCCAGGACGGGGCGGCTGCGCCGGTGTACCAGACGGCGGTTTTGAAGTGGCTGAGGACACCGAGCGGGTGCGGCACGCCGCGGGTGGCGACGTCCCAGACCGCGGAGCGCTTCTTGTTGTCGGCGAGTGCGGTGGTGTAGGCATCGACGTTGCCGGCCGGGGCGGTGCCGCCCTCTTCGGCGACCACCAGCACGTCGGCGCGCGGCCGTTCGGCGACGGTGTAGGTGAAGGGCTCGCTGGAGACCCGTTCGCCCTGCCGCGTACGGCCGGTGAACCACACCTCGACGCGGTCGCCGACCCCGCCGTCCTCGACCTCGGCGCGGTACTCGTCGAAGCGGACGTTGTCGTCGCCGCCGAAGGTCTCGCCGCCCTTCCACGGCTCCAGGTCCTCGGACTGGACCCGGCCGCCGTTGACGCGGTACTTCAGCTCCTTGTCGCGCAGGGACTTGCGGGCGACGACGGAGACCTCCTGGTCGCCGCCGCGGGCGTACGAGACGGTGAACGGGTCGGGCGTGAAGTCCGCGGCCTCCAGCCCCAGCGAGGAGACGGGCCGGTCCGGGGTGATCGAGGACTCCGCGACGGAGAGCGCGAAGGGCACGTTCTTGGCGAACTCCTGCTGGATCAGCTTCTCGTCGTCCGGGAAGGTGAAGACGGAGGCGCAGTCCGCGGCGTTCCAGGCGTCGTTCGGGTCGACCCTGGACGCGGTGGCGCAGGTCGACATCTCGGGGGTGAACATCAACATGCCGTTGACGTTCGCCGCGTGGCCGTCCGCCTCGCCGTTGGTGATGTAGAGCTCGGACGAGACCTGCGGGCGGTAGCCGGGGATCGCGGGGTTGGCGGGGGTGCCGGCGAGCGCCGCGTACGCGACGTCGTCGGGGGTGCCGGTGGCCACCTGCCAGCCGACGCCGTAGAGGATCAGTTCGGCCGCGGAGTGGTAGTTGATGCCGTACTCGAAGCCGATGCGCTTTTGGAAGGCGTCGATGGCGCGGGTCTCGGGCTCGGAGCCGGGTCCGGGGCCGCGGTAGGTCTCGTCGAAGGTGTCGGGGGACGAACCCTCGTTGTCGTACCCCCACTTGTACGGGAAGTTCCGGTTGAGGTCGACGCCGTCGCCGGCGGATATGGTGCCGTCGCCGTTGTTGTCGCGCATGTTCTTGCGCCACTGCCGCTCGGCGGTGCCGGTGAAGGTGTGGTCGTAGCCGTCCGGGTTGGCGGAGAGCACGAACCACAGCTCGGTGGTGTCCACGAGCCGGGTGATGCGCCGGTCCTTGCCGTAGTTGTCGAGGTAGTGGTGCATCAGCCGCCGGTTCATCTCCGGGGTGATCCACTCGCGGGCGTGCTGGTTGGACAGGTAGAGCGTGGCGGGCTTGGCGCCGTCGCGGGTCTTCTTCGCGCCCTTGCTGATCTTGAGCGCGAGGATGTCCTGGCCCTTGACCGTCTTGCCGATGCTGATGGCCTTGGTGAGCTCGGGGTTGGCCGCGGCGGTGGCCAGGATCTCGCCCTTCAGGCCGCCGTCGCCGCCGTACGGGCGGAAGACCCCGTCGCCCGCGGCGGCCGTGCGCTTGCGGGCGGCGGCGGAGACGGTGTGCTCCTTGACGCCGACGCCCGCTTCCTTCAGCTCACCGGCCTGCCGGTCGGTGAGGTACAGCTCCACCGTGGCGGTGCCCTCGTCGGGTATCCGCTCGCTGAACTCGTGGCCGTCGGCGCCCGCGGCCAGCAGCAGGGGAACCTGCTCCTTGGTCACGGTGGCCCGCCACACGCCCAGTCCGTCCCCGCCCTCGGTCCCGTCCCCGGACTGCGCCTGTGCGATCGGTGCCGCCGCCAATGTGGCGGTCAGCAGTGAAAGAGCCGCGAGTGTGGATCTCGCCCTGCGTCTCATGGACCCCCCTTGCTGGTACGTGATACGTGCCGGAAGGTGAACGGGAGTCAGACTGTTCACGGCCCGTGCGCATGTCAATACGACCAGCGGCGAAAGAGGGTCCCGGAGGGCCGAGGCCCTCCGGCGTACGGGGTGGGCTCAGCCCACCAGGCCCTCGGCCATCTCCTCGGTGAGGTTGGCCTCCGTCCCGGGGATGCCCAGGTCCTGGGCGCGCTTGTCCGCCATGGCGAGCAGGCGCCGGATGCGGCCGGCGACCGCGTCCTTCGTCAGCGGCGGGTCCGCGAGCGCCCCCAGCTCCTCCAGCGACGCCTGCTTGTGCTCCATCCGCAGCCGGCCGGCCGCGGCGAGGTGCTCGGGGACCTCGTCGCCGAGGATCTCCAGGGCGCGCTGCACCCGGGCGCCCGCGGCGACGGCCGCCCGCGCCGAGCGGCGCAGGTTGGCGTCGTCGAAGTTGGCGAGGCGGTTGGCGGTGGCCCGGACCTCGCGGCGCATCCGCCGCTCCTCCCAGGCCAGCACCGACTCGTGCGCGCCGAGCCGGGTGAGCAGGGCGCCGATGGCGTCGCCGTCGCGGACGACGACCCGGTCCACGCCGCGCACCTCGCGCGCCTTGGCGGCGATGGAGAGCCGACGGGCCGCGCCGACGAGCGCGAGGGCGGCCTCGGGGCCGGGGCAGGTGACCTCCAGGGAGGAGGAGCGGCCCGGCTCGGTCAGCGAGCCGTGGGCCAGGAAGGCGCCGCGCCACGCCGCCTCGGCGTCGCACGTGGCGCCGGAGACTACCTGGGGCGGCAGTCCGCGGATGGGCCGGCCGCGCCCGTCCACCAGTCCGGTCTGTCGGGCGAGCTGGTCGCCGCCGGCGACCACCCGGACCACGTACCGCGAGCCGCGCCGCAGCCCGCCGGGGGCCATCACCATCAGCTCGGAGCCGTGGCCGAAGATCTCCAGGATGTCCCGCTTGAGCCGGCGCGCGGCGATGCCCGTGTCCAGCTCGGCCTCGATCACGATGCGCCCGCTCACCAGGTGCAACCCGCCCGCGAACCGCAGGATCGCCGAGACCTCCGCCTTCCTGCAGCAGGTCCGGGTGACGGGAAGCCGGGAGATCTCGTCCTTCACCGCTGCCGTCATCGCCATGGGCCGATCCTTCCATGCATCCGAAAAATACGGTCGTACGCGGCGGCCAGTAGCTCCGGGTCGTGCTTCGGAACCCCTCCCCCGGCGCCTTCGCCCTCGGCGGAGGTCTTGCCGGCGACGGCCACGGGGGCCAGCTCGACCGCGGCCCCGAGGCGCTTGGCGGCGTCGACGAGCAGTTCGCGGTCGGGCACGGCGGCCTCGTCGGCCAGCACCACGTCCAGGGTGAGTTTAGGCGCGTGTCGTCCCAAAACCTCCAAATGACGCTGCGGTGAGAACCCATCTGTTTCGCCGGGTTGGGGGGCGAGGTTGAGCGAGAGGACCCGGCGGGCCTTGGTCTCCACCAGGGCGTCCAGCAGTTCCGGGACCAGTAGGTGCGGGATCACGGAGGAGAACCAGGAGCCCGGGCCGAGAACCACCCAGTCGGCGTCAAGGACGGCGGCCACGGCCTCGGGCACGGCGGGCGGGCCGTGCGGTACGAGGTGCACGGACTGCACCTCGCCGGGCGTCAGCGCGACCGTGGCCTGGCCCCGTACGGTCTCCAGCTCGTCCGGGCGCGCCGGGTCGTGGCCGCGCACCAGGGCCTGGAGCTCCAGCGGCACGGCCGACATCGGCAGCACCCGGCCGTGCGCGCCGAGCAGCCGGCCGACCAGGTCCAGGGCCTGGACGTGGTCGCCGAGCTGCTCCCAGAGGGCCACGATGAGGACGTTGCCGACGGCGTGGTTGTGCAGGTCGCCCTGGGAGTGGAAGCGGTGCTGGATGACCCGGGACCAGGTCTGGCCCCACTCGTCGTCCCCGCACAGGGCGGCCAGGGCCTTGCGCAGGTCACCGGGCGGCAGGACGCCCAGCTCCTCGCGCAGCCGCCCGCTGGAGCCGCCGTCGTCGGCCACGGTGACGACGGCGGTGAGGTCTCCCGTGATGCGGCGCAGGGCCGCGAGGGAGGCCGACAGCCCCCGGCCGCCGCCGAGGGCGACGACCTTGGGCTGTGCCCCGCGCTTGCGCAGGGTGGGGATGCGGCTGGAGCGGCGGGGCCGTCGCAGGCGCGGGGGCTGTCCGGTCACTCGCGCCCCATGTCCCGGTGGACGACGACGGTCTCGATCCCGGCGGAGGAGAGCCGGGCGGCCAGCTTCTCGGCGGTGGCGACGGAGCGGTGCTTGCCGCCCGTACAGCCGACGGCGATGGTGACGTACCGCTTTCCCTCACGTCGGTAGCCGGCGGCGATCATCTGCAGCAGCTCCGTGTAGCGGTCCAGGAACTCCTTGGCGCCGGGCTGGTTGTAGACGTAGTTCGACACCTCCTCGTTCAGGCCGGTGAAGGGGCGCAGCTCGGGGACCCAGTGCGGATTGGGCAGGAAGCGCATGTCCACGACGAGGTCGGCGTCCACCGGCAGGCCGTACTTGAAGCCGAAGGACATCACGGTGGCCCGCAGCTCGGGCTCCTCGTCGCCGGCGAACTGGGCGTCCATCTTGGCGCGCAGCTCGTGGACGTTCAGGCTGGAGGTGTCGATGACCAGGTCCGCGTCGCCGCGCAGCTCGCGCAGCAGGTCCCGCTCGGCGGCGATGCCGTCGACGATGCGGCCGTCGCCCTGGAGGGGGTGCGGCCGGCGGACCGACTCGAAGCGGCGGACCAGGGCCTCGTCGGAGGACTCCAGGAACACGATCCGTCGGGTGACCTGCTTGGCGTCCAGGTCGGCGAGGGATTCGCGCAGGTTGTCGAAGAAGCGGCGGCCCCGGACGTCGACGACGACGGCGATCCGGGCGACGTTGCCCTGGGAGCGCGCGCCGAGTTCGACCATGGTGGGGATCAGTGCCGGCGGGAGGTTGTCGACGACGAACCACCCCAGGTCCTCCAGGCACTTGGCCGCGGTGCTGCGTCCGGCGCCGGACATGCCGGAGATGATGACCAGCTCTGGGATGGCTGCTTCCGCAACCGCATTGGGCTCGGTGCCGGTGCCCGTACTCACGTGTGCCGCTCCGTCTTCGTGGTGCTCGTTCATCTCGTACTTCCCCCGTCGTTCTCGTCCATGATCTCTCCTGTTGCCGTGTTCACGGCAGGGGCGGCGGGTGCCGCCTGGGCGAGGGCCGCGACCACGGACTCGGCTGTCTTGCGGCCCATGCCCGGTACCTCGCAGATCTGCTCGATTGTGGCGCCTTTCAGGCGCTTGACCGAGCCGAAATGCTTGATGAGCGCTTGTTTCCGCGTCTCACCGAGGCCGGGGACGTCGTCGAGGGGGCTGGTGCGGATCCGTTTGGTGCGCTTGGAGCGCTGGTAGCGGATGGCGAAGTCGTGGGCGGTATCTCGGATGCGCTGGAGCAGGTAGAGGCCCTCGCTGGAGCGCGGCAGGACCACCGGGTCGTCGTCGCCGGGCAGCCAGACCTCCTCCAGCCGCTTGGCGAGGCCGCAGACGGCGACGTCGTCGATGCCGAGTTCGTCCAGGGCGCGCTGGGCGGCGGCGACCTGGGGCGCGCCGCCGTCGACCACCACGAGCTGCGGCGGGTACGCGAACCTCTTGGGCCGGCCGTCCTCGTCGCGGCCCGAATCGCCCGCATCGCCGCCCGGGGCGGCGTCGGCAGGGGCCTGCGCCGGGTCGTCGGCGCCGATCCACTCGCCCGTCTTGTCCTTCTCGGCGAGGTAGCGGCGGAAGCGGCGGCCGATGACCTCGTGCATGGAGCGGACGTCGTCCTGCCCCTCGAAGCCCTTGATCTGGAAGCGCCGGTACTCGCTCTTGCGGGGCAGGCCGTCCTCGAAGACGACCATGGAGGCGACGACGTCCTGGCCCTGGAGGTGGGAGACGTCGAAGCACTCGATCCGCAGCGGCGCCGAGTCCAGGTCCAGGGCCTCGGCGATCTCCTCCAGGGCGCGGGAGCGGGTGGTGAGGTCGCTGGCGCGCTTGGTCTTGTGCAGGGCGAGGGCCTGCTGGGCGTTGCGCGCGACCGTCTCCATCAGGGCCTTCTTGTCGCCGCGCTGCGGTACGCGCAGGGAGACGTGGGAGCCGCGCCGCTCGGCGAGCCACTGGCCGACCGCGTCCGGATTGACGGGCAGGGCGGGGACCAGGACCTCCTTGGGCACGGAGTCGCCGCGCTCCTCGCCGTACAGCTGCTGGAGCGCGTGTTCGACGAGGCCGGCGGTGTCGACGGCCTCGACCTTGTCGGTGACCCAGCCGCGCTGGCCGCGCACGCGTCCGCCGCGGACGTGGAAGATCTGGACGGCGGCCTCCAGCTCGTCCTCGGCGACGGCGATCAGGTCGGCGTCGGTCGCGTCGGCGAGTACGACGGCGTTCTTCTCCAGGGCGCGGCGCAGCGCCGTTATGTCGTCGCGCAGCCGGGCCGCGCGCTCGTACTCCATCTCCTCCGCGGCGGCCGTCATCTCCTTCTCCAGCCGGCGCAGGTACGTGCCGGTGCGGCCGGCCATGAAGTCGCAGAAGTCCTCGGCCAGTTCGCGGTGCTCCTCGGGGGTGACGCGGCCGACGCAGGGCGCGGAGCACTTGCCGATGTACCCCAGCAGGCAGGGGCGGCCCTTTTGCCGGTGGTTCTTGAACACGCCGGCGGAGCAGGTGCGGACGGGGAAGACGCGCAGCATCAGGTCGACCGTCTCGCGGATGGCCCACGCGTGGCCGTACGGGCCGAAGTAGCGCACGCCCTTGCGCTTGGCCCCGCGCATGACCTGGACGCGGGGGAACTCCTCGTTCAGCGTGACCGCGAGGTACGGATAGCTCTTGTCGTCGCGGTACTTGACGTTGAACCGGGGGTCGAACTCCTTGATCCAGGAGTACTCCAGCTGGAGCGCCTCGACCTCGGTGGACACCACGGTCCACTCCACGGACGCCGCCGTGGTGACCATCGTGGCGGTCCGCGGGTGGAGATTGGCCACGTCCTGGAAGTAGTTGGCGAGGCGGGAGCGCAGGCTCTTGGCCTTGCCGACGTAGATCACCCGGCGGTGTTCGTCGCGGAACTTGTAGACCCCCGGCGAGTCGGGGATCTCTCCCGGCTTGGGGCGGTAGCTGGAGGGGTCGGCCATACCGCCACCCTACTTGCGGGGACCGACAGAGCGGGCCGGGAGCGGGCGGCAGCGGCCGGGCGGCGCGGGCACGCGCGAGGGCCCGGGGCCGGCCCGTGCGAGCGGGGCCGGCCCCGGGCCGCGGCACACCGGCCCGCCGCCCTCGTGCAAGGCGTCGGGCCGGCTCCGGGCAGGCCCCTGTACCCCCCGGCCGGGGGCCTGCTTCCGGAGGGGCGCGGCGCCCGGGCGGGGGTCCCGGGCAGGCGCGCCGTTCGGGCGGTCAGGCCCGGTGCGCGCTCCGGCGGCGGCGCAGGGCCGCGACGCCGGTGAGGGCGAGCACCGTGACCGCCCCGGCACCCGCGGCGGCGGAGGCCGCGGTCACCGCGGAGCCCCCGTTCGCCGACGCGCGGTCGGCCCGTTCGACCGGCCCCGCCTTCGCCTCGCCGTCGGCCGCGGACGTCACGGCGGGCGCCGCCGCGTCGTAGCCGCCCGCCATGCCCTTCTTGGCGTAGCCGGAGCCGGGCAGCTTGTCGCCGTACGCGGCGGTGACCCGGTCCTGGTAGGCGGCGAGCGTGGTGCCGCGGGCGCCGATCGCCTTGGTGGCGTCCTCGTCCAGCGGCAGCACCTTGCTGCCCTTGGTGACGTACCAGGCGTCCGTCTGCGGCTCGCGGAAGACGGTCCCGCCGGGCAGCTTCGCCGCTCCCGCCCGGGTGTAGCGGAACTCGTCGTCGCCGGTGGCGATGTTGATCACCTGCCAGTCGGGGCCGCTGCGCGCGGTCCACACGGATGCCTTCTGGCCGTCCGCGGAGACGGCCGGCGTGGCCAGGAACTCGGTGCGGGCCACCGGTGCGCCGGCCTTCTTGGCCACGAAGTCCGGGGACAGGGTGAGCACGGGGACGGTCGCGCCCTCGGCCCGCGGCTGGGCCGCCGAGCGGGCCACCACCCCGTCCCGCGCGAAGAAGCGGGAGAGGGTGTCCAGGGTGTCGGGGGCGGTGGCCGCCGCACGGGCCGCCGTCACGTCGGCCGCGGTGGCGGTCACCGGCGCGGGTTCGGCCGTGGTGGCGGCCTGGGCCGTGCCGGTGGCGGCGCCCAGGGCGCCGAGCGCGAGGCAGGCGACGGCGGCTGCGGTGGCGGCCGACCGGGTCGTGCCGCCGGGACGCGGGGTCGCCGTCGTCCGCGCGGAGTCAGGGGTCCGCTTCATCGCTCTCACGCTCCGATCCGGTACAGCGAGTGGGTCCAGGAGAACGAGTTGTTGTTCACGTACCAGGCGTGCGAGGCCCAGTTGTAGCGTGAACTCGTCTGCCAGGGATCGCCCCAGTAGACCCAGCTGTTGGCGGTGTCATAACCGTAGATGACATGCATGTGGCCGCCGCCGCTGGACCACTGGATGCGGGTCTCGACCGGACGGTTGGCGTTGATCTCGCTCTGGACCGCCGAGTACCGCAGCCAGTCGCCTATGTACGTACCGGGGTTGATACCCGCCCAGCGCAGCCCGGTCTGCACGTTGGCGAGGGTGGCCTGCGAGTTGGGGCACTGACCGCTCTGCGGTCGGTTGAAGGCCGCGTTGCAGAACTGGTTCTGCGAGTAGTTGCGCCCGTAGTACGCGGCGATGGTGTTGCCGGCCGCCGCCCAGCACCAGTTGGTCTTCAACTGGGCCTGCATGGTGAGGTCGAGCCGCTTCGAAGCCAGCGCCGCACGGTCGGAGCCGACGGGCTGGGCCGCGGACGTACGGCCGTCGAGGGCCGCGGCCGTCGCCGAGGCGGGGGAAGCGGTCGACAGGGGCAGGGTGAGTGTTGCGGCGACGACGGCCGCCGCCGCGGCGAGCCGTCTCGTGGTCTTGCGCATCGCGATCCTCCCAGAGGGATGGTGGGGGTGGAGGAGCGCGTCCGGACGCTGCTCGTTGAGCATCAATCCTTGTCGCGAGCAGGTCAACACGGTTCAATGCCGGGGGAACGGCGCTGTGAACGCGCCGTCCCGGAAGTGAACGGCCCCGAGCCGCCCCACCTGGGGCGCTGTGGGGGCCGGCGCCGGCGGGCCGGTCCCGCCGTGAACGTTCACCCCCGTTGCGTGCAGGTCGTGTGCAGGCCCTGTACGGATGTGCGCGCACCCAGTACCAGTACTGATCCGGCGCCGTTGCCGCTGCGGTCACCGCCCGGGCGCCGGGCCCACAGCTCGAAAGTTGCCGTTGGAGGTCCCCATGGGTCACACCGAGGCCGATCTGGCGCAGGTGTTGCACACCGGCCCGTTCCACCTGGCGCTGCGCGCGGCCCTCGCGGTCCGCGGGCTGCCGCTCCAGCGCGTCCAGCACCACCTGGCGCACCGGGGCATCAAAGTGGGGGTCACCAGCCTCAGTTACTGGCAGCAGGGCGCCCGCCGTCCGCAGCGGCCCGAGTCGCTGCGGGCCGTGCGCGCCCTGGAGGAGGTGTTGGAGCTGCCCGGGAACTCCCTCACCCGGCTGCTCGGGGCCGGCGATCCGTCCGAGGTGGAGCGTCCGCCCTCGCGCTCCTTCCGCTCCCTGGTCGAGGTCTCGGGCACGGTGGAGGCGCTCCTCGCGGACCTGGAGACCCCCGCGGACGGCGGGCTGCACACGGTGGGCCACCACGAGCGGGTGCACATCGGCGCCGGCCGCGAACTGCTGGGCCGGGACTCCCAGCACGTGGTGCGCGCCCATCGGGACGGGGTCGACCGCTACCTGGCGATCCACCACGGCGACCAGGGCTGCGATCCGGCGCGGGTGCGGGTCAGCGCCCTGGAGAACTGTCGTACGGGACGGGTCCGCTGGCACCGCGAGAGCGGGGTGGTCGTCGCCGAACTGCTCTTCGACACCCGGCTGCGCGCCGGTGACACCTACTTCTTCGGGTACGGCTTCGACGACGGCACCGGCGGCCCGAGCGCCGAGTACGTGCGCGGCTTCACCTACGCGGGCGGGCAGTACGTCCTTCAGGTGCGCTTCGACGAGGGCGCACTGCCGGTGCGGTGCCGCAGGTTCGCCCAGGCGACCACGGGCGCTCCGCGGGGCGTGCGGACGGACCTGACGCTGAGCGGCCGGCACCGCACGGTCCACCTGGTCGAGCAGGGGGTCCGGCCGGGGATACTCGGCATCGACTGGGACTGGGAGTGAGCCGGCCCCCTGCCGTGCGCTCCAGCCCTCGTCGGCGCCTTTGGGTGCCTCAGCTCTTCTTGGCGTCCGGGCCGGCGATGAGCTTGCCGTCCCGGACGGTCACCGGGACCTCGGGCAGCGGCACCGTCGCCGGGCCGTTCAGGGCCTTGCCGGTGGTGACGTCGAAGCGGCTGCCGTGGCAGGGGCAGTTGCCCTCGGTGCCCTCGACCTTGTCGAGCGCACAGCCTGCGTGCGTGCACTGGGCGCTGAACGCCCGGTACTCGCCCTTCGCGGGGCAGCTCACCACCAGGCGCTTCTCCTTGTAGAGCCGGGCCCCGCCGACGGGCACGGCGTCCGCCGCGCCGAGGTCGACCGGCTCGGTCGGGGTCGGGTTCTCCGCGTGCCCCAGCTTCGACTCGGTGGAGCAGGCGGCGACGCCCAGCCCCGCGGCCCCGGCGAGGGCCGCGCCCTTCAGCACGGTGCGGCGGGCGGCTGGGGAGTGGCCGGACATAAGAGCTCCACGGTTCAGGGGTCGTATCGGGTGCGGCTGGGCGCACGGGCCGGGCGGCGCGGAGGCGGCCCGGTGCCGGAGCGCGCCCGACGGATCGGGCACGCCCTGGTGACGGACCCGACGATACCGGCGCGGATCCGGGCGCCCGCGCTCGGGCTCCCTCCCGCCCTGCGGGGTCCATGGGCTACGTTCGGGCCATGATCGTCGTGGCCGGAGAAGCCTTGATCGACCTGGTGCCGCAGGGTGCCGGCGGGCCGCTGGCGCCGCTCGCCCCGCTGCCGGGCGGCGGGCCGTACAACACGGCCGTGGCGCTGGGGCGGCTCGGCTCCCGGACCGCGTTCTGCTCCCGGATCTCGACGGACGCCTTCGGCACGGCGCTCATCGCCGGGCTGCGGGCGGCCGGGGTGGACACGGCGCTGGTGGCCCGCGGGCCGGAGCCGACGACGCTGGCGGTCGCCTCCGTCGGCGCGGACGGCTCGGCGGGCTACGGCTTCTACGCGCAGGGCACCGCCGACCGGCTGTTCGAGCTGCCGCCGCCGCTGCCCGCGGACACCCGCGCGGTGGCGTTCGGCACCTGCTCGCTGGTCCTGGAGCCGGGCGCGAGCGCGTACGAGCGGCTGCTGCTGCGCGAGGCCGGTCTCGGCCGGTGCACCCTGCTGGACCCGAACGTCCGGGGGCCGCTGGTCCCCGACCCGGCCGCGTACCGCAGGCGCTTCGCCTCCTGGCTGCCGTACGTGCGGCTGCTGAAGCTCTCGGAGGACGACGCGCGGTGGCTCGGCGGGGTGCCCGAGGGGCCGGCTGCGGTGGTGCTGACCAGGGGTGCGGCCGGGATGACGGTCCGTACCCGCGGTGGTACGGAGGTGTCGGTCCCGGCGACGGCGGTGGACGTCGTGGACACCATCGGCGCGGGCGACACGGTGAACGCGGCCCTGCTGCACGGCCTGGCCGCCCGGGACGCCCTGTCGGCCGACGCAATGGCCGCGCTGGACGCGGACGGCTGGCGCGCGGTCCTGGACTTCGCGTCCCGCGCCGCCGCCACCACCTGCTCCCGCGCGGGCGCGGAGCCCCCGTACGCCTACGAGCTGACGTAGCACCGGGCGGACGCGGCACTCCTGCCGGGTCTGCGGCGACGTCGTCCGCGGCAATGCCGTTGCCTCAGCAGGCGCACGAGCACCGTGGTCATCAAGCGACCTCGGCGACCACAGCCCGGTGGTGGGCTTGTCGCGCAGTTCCCCGCGCCCCTGTTTCGCTGACCTTGTCGTTCACCTGCGGGCAGGGGTTTCAGTGCTCTGGGGTGCCCCGTGAAGCGCCCGGTAGGGCGCTTTTAGGGGCGCGGGGAACTGCGCGACAAGCCACCCACCGGGCTGCAGACGCAACGACGCGGTCAGCCGCACGACGCTACCCGTCCGCCAAGGCAGCAGCCATTGCGCGCGGAGCACGGGGCCGAGGGGACCGAACCGTCCGCGCCGCCCCGGTGGGGGCGTGCCCGGCGGGGGCGTGCCCGGCGCCGGGCTCTCGGTACGGGCGAACGTGGCCCGTACCGAGAGACGGCCAGGCGCGGCTACGCCTTGCGGGCGCGGGTCGCCGCCTTCTTGGCCGGGGCCGCGGTCTTCTTCGCGACCGCCTTCTTCGCGACGGCCTTCTTCGCGGCCGGCTTCCTCGTCGCCGTCCGCTTCGCCGCGGACCGCGCCCTCGGCACCGCCGCGTCGCTCAGCCGCTCCGGGTCCAGGATGTCCCGCAGGAACTTGCCGGTGTGGCTGGTCGGCACCCCGGCGACCTCCTCCGGGGAGCCCTCGGCCACCACGATGCCGCCGCCGTTGCCCCCTTCGGGGCCCATGTCGACGACCCAGTCCGCGGTCTTGATCACATCGAGGTTGTGCTCGATGACGATGACCGTGTTGCCCTTGTCGACCAGGCCGGACAGGACCGTGATCAGCTTGCTGATGTCCTCGAAGTGCAGCCCGGTGGTGGGCTCGTCGAGCACGTACACCGTGCGCCCGGTGGAGCGCTTCTGCAGCTCGGAGGCGAGCTTGACGCGCTGGGCCTCGCCGCCGGAGAGGGTGGGCGCGGGCTGCCCCAGCCGGACGTACCCCAGCCCGACCTCGTGCAGGGTCTTCAGGTGTCGGGCGATGGTGGGGACGGCCTCGAAGAAGCCCAGGGCCTCCTCGATCGGCATGTCCAGGACTTCGGCGATCGACTTGCCCTTGTAGTGCACGTCGAGCGTCTCGCGGTTGTAGCGCGCTCCGTGGCAGACCTCGCACGGGACGTACACGTCCGGCAGGAAGTTCATCTCGATCTTGATGGTGCCGTCGCCGGAGCAGTTCTCGCAGCGTCCGCCCTTGACGTTGAAGGAGAAGCGACCGGGCTGGTAGCCCCGGACCTTGGCCTCCATCGTCTCGGCGAAGAGCTTGCGGATGTTGTCGAAGACGCCGGTGTACGTCGCCGGGTTCGACCGCGGGGTGCGGCCGATGGGCGACTGGTCGACGTGCACGACCTTGTCGACGAGGTCGTCGCCCTCGACCCGGGTGTGCCGGCCGGGGACCGACTTCGCGCCGTTCAGCTCGCGCGCCAGGTGCGTGTAGAGGATGTCGTTGACCAGGGTGGACTTGCCGGACCCCGAGACGCCCGTGACCGCGGTGAGCACGCCGAGCGGGAAGGAGACGTCGATGTCCTTGAGGTTGTTCTCCCGGGCGCCGCGCACGGTGATCCGGCGGCCCGGGTCCATCGGCCGACGGATCTCCGGGGTGGCGATCGCCTTCTTCCCGGAGAGGTACTGGCCGGTCATCGACTCCTTGTTGCCCAGCAACTCCTTCAAGGTGCCGGAGTGGACGACCTTGCCGCCGTGCTCGCCGGCGCCGGGGCCGATGTCCACCACCCAGTCGGCGACCTTGATCGTGTCCTCGTCGTGCTCGACGACGATCAGGGTGTTGCCCATGTCGCGCAGCCGGACCAGGGTCTCGATCAGCCGGTGGTTGTCCCGCTGGTGCAGACCGATGGACGGCTCGTCCAGCACGTAGAGCACGCCGACGAGGCCGGAGCCGATCTGGGTGGCGAGCCGGATGCGCTGGGCCTCACCGCCGGAGAGGGTGCCGGCGGCGCGGTTCAGCGAGAGGTAGTCCAGACCGACGTCGACGAGGAAGCGCAGCCGCTCGTTGACCTCCTTGAGGACCCGCTCCGCGATCTTCTTGTCCCGGGCGTCCAGCGTGAGGCGGCCGAGGAACTCGGCGCACTCGCTGATCGACATCGCGGAGATCTCGGCGATGGAGCGGTCCATCACCGTGACGGCGAGAACGACCGGCTTGAGGCGGGTCCCCTCGCAGGTGGGGCAGGGGACCTCGCGCATGTAGCCCTCGAAGCGCTCCCTGCTGGAGTCGCTCTCGGCCTCCTGGTACCGCCGCCGGACGAACTGGACGGCGCCCTCGAAGGCGGGCGTGGTGTACGCCCGCTCCCGGCCGTACCGATTGCGGTAGCGCACCTCGATCTGCGTCTTGTGCCCGTTGAGCAGGGCCTTCTTGGCGCGCTGGGGCAGCCCGGCGAAGGCGATGTCGGTGCGGAAGCCCAGCGCCTGGGAGAGCCCGCCGATCAGCCGGCCGAAGTACTCCTTGGTGTGGCCGTGCGACCAGGGGTGGATCGCGCCCTCGTCCAGGGACTTCTCCTCGTCCGGGACGAGGAGCTCGGGGTCCACCTCCATGCGGGTGCCGATGCCGGTGCAGTCGGGGCAGGCGCCGAAGGGGGAGTTGAAGGAGAAGGAGCGGGGCTCCAGCTCCTCGAAGGAGAGGTCGTCGTACGGGCAGTACAGGTGCTCCGAGTACATCCGCTCGCGCTCGGGGTCGTCCTCGGGGAGGTCGACGAAGTCGAGCACGACCATGCCGCCGGAGAGCCCGAGTGCGGTCTCCACGGAGTCCGTCAGCCGCCGCTTCGCGCTGTCCTTGACCGTGAGGCGGTCCACGACCACCTCGATGGTGTGCTTCTCCTGCTTCTTCAGCTTGGGCGGCTCGGCGAGCTGGATCGTCTGACCGTCGACCCGGGCGCGGCTGTATCCCTTGGTCTGGAGGTCGGCGAAGAGGTCGACGAACTCGCCCTTGCGCTCGCGCACCAGGGGCGACAGCACCTGGAACCGGCTGCCCTCGGGCAGCTCCAGGACCTTGTCCACGATGGCTTGCGGCGACTGCCGGGAGATGGGCCGGCGGCACTCGGGGCAGTGCGGTTTGCCGATGCGGGCGAAGAGCAGCCGGAGGTAGTCGTACACCTCGGTGATCGTGCCGACCGTCGAGCGGGGGTTGCGGGAGGTGGACTTCTGGTCGATGGAGACCGCCGGGGACAGGCCCTCGATGAAGTCGACGTCCGGTTTGTCCATCTGCCCCAGGAACTGGCGCGCGTAGGACGACAGGGACTCCACATAGCGGCGCTGGCCCTCGGCGAAGATCGTGTCGAAGGCGAGCGAGGACTTGCCCGACCCCGAGAGGCCCGTGAAGACGATGAGCGCGTCACGGGGGAGGTCGAGCGAGACGTTCTTCAGATTGTGCTCGCGAGCGCCACGAACGATGAGACGGTCGGCCACGCCGGGTCCGCACCTTTCTTGAGTGGTCTGGTCGGAATCGTCAGGCACCGGCCCCCGGCCCAGACCTTTCCAGCCTACGGGGAGCGCCGATCCATGGGGCCTGGTCACCGGGGCCGGCTGAGCCCGTCGGCGCCAGTGTCTGTTGAATGCCCGACAACCAAGGATGCCTCGCCCCAGGCTATAGCACGTGCATTCGATTTACGGCCATCGGTCGACACCTTCACCCGATCGTGTGGCCGGACTAGGGTCGAGCCATGATCGATCCACTACGCGACCTGGCATCCGTACGGGAGGCCACCGAACGGCTGCTCTCCGCCACCGACGCCCTGGACAACGCGGCACTCGCCGGACCGTCACGGCTTCCGGGCTGGTCCAGGGGGCACGTACTGGCCCACCTCGCCCGGAACGCCGACGCCCTCGTGAACGTTTTCGAGGGCCGGCCGATGTACGCGAGCGCCGAGACGCGGGACGCCGACATCGAGCGGGACGCCGGTCGACCGCTGGACGTGCAGATCGCCGACGTGCGCGACAGCGCGGCGCGGCTGCACGCGGTGGCCTCGCTCCCCGGGGACTGGGAGCGCACGGTCCACCTGCGCAACGGCGTCACCGACCGGGCCGCCCGGATCCCCTTCCGGCGCCTGGTCGAGGTGCAGCTCCACCACGTCGACCTGGACGCGGGATACGAGCTGGAGGACCTGCCGCAGGACTTCCTGCTGCGGGAGGCCGCCTTCCTCAGCGACCGATTCACCGGCGCAGACGGCGTCCCGCCGCTGCGCGCCGTGGCGACCGGGTCGGACGCCGCGTGGTCGACCGGCGCCGCGCAGGGCGAGCAGGTGACCGTCACCGGTCCGCTGCCCGCGCTGGTGGGCTGGCTCGCCGGGCGCCGCCGCGGCGAGGGCCTGACGGCGACGACGGCCGGCGCCGCGGACGCGGTCCCGGTTCCCGTACTGCCGCCGCTGTAGCCGCCGTCGGCCCCGCTGTCAGTGGGTCGCTATAGGCTCGCACCATGACGTACAGCGGAGTGGTGAAGGTCGGCGGGCCGGCGGACGTGCACGAGCTGACGGACCTGATGATCTCCAAGGTCGCGGTGGGGCCGATGGACAACAACAGCTATCTGCTGCGCTGCCGGGCCACCGGCGAGCAGCTGCTGATCGACGCGGCGAACGACGCCCCGACCCTGGTGCAGCTGATCGGTGCGGACTCGATCGCGGCTGTGGTCACCACCCACCGCCACGGCGACCACTGGCAGGCGCTCGCCGAGGTCGTGGCGGCCACCGGCGCCCGGACGTACGCGGGGCGGTACGACGCGGAGGGCATCCCCGTCCCGACCGACGTTCCGGTCGAGGACGGGGACGCGATCCGGGTCGGTCGCGTCGAGCTGACCGCGCGGCACCTGGTGGGACACACGCCCGGCTCGATCGCCCTGGTGTACGACGATCCGCACGGCCATCCGCACCTCTTCACCGGGGACTGCCTCTTCCCCGGCGGGGTGGGCAACACCCACCAGGACCCGGCGGCCTTCGCCAGCCTCATCGGCGACGTGGAAGCGAAGCTGTTCGCCGTGCTGCCGGACGAGACCTGGGTGTATCCGGGGCACGGCAAGGACACCACGCTGGGCGCCGAGCGCCCGCACCTGCCGGAGTGGCGCGCCCGCGGCTGGTAGGAGCTAGAAACCTTCCTGTGGGGCGGCCGGGAGCCTGACGGTGACCACGAGCCCACCGCCCTCGCGCGGCCGGGCGTCGACGGCGCCCCCGTGCGCCCGTGCCACGGCGCGGACGATCGAGAGCCCGAGCCCGGCGCCCTTGACGCTGATCACCCGGTCCTTGCCCAGGCGCTGGAAGGGTTCGAAGAGCCTCGGTACGTCGAACGGCGTCACCGCGGGGCCGGTGTTGGCGACCTCGACCTCGGCGCTGCCGTCGTGGGCGGTGCGGCTGGCGACCGTCAGCCGGCCGCCGGCGCCGCGGTTGTGCCGGATGCCGTTCTCCACGAGGTTGTGCACCAGCCGTTCGAGCAGCAGCGCGTTGCCGGTCGTCGGTGCCTCCGCGGCGTCCTCGTGGACGGTGACGCCGGCCTGTGCCGCCTCCGGAGCGGTCTGGGCGACGACGTGCGCGACGACGTCCGCGAGGTCGACCGGCAGCCGGTCGACGACCTCGTTCTCCGAGTCGGCGAGCAGCAGGAGCCCGCTGATCAGGCGCTCGTGCCGGATGTTGATCTCCAACAGGTCCTCGCCGAGCCGCTTGACGTCGTCGGACGCCTGCTTGCGGTGCATGGCCATCTCGACGAGTGCCCGGCCGAGGGTGAGCGGGGTGCGCAGTTCGTGGGAGGCGTTGGCCACGAAGCGCCGTTGGCCGTCGAAGGAGCGGTCGAGCCGTTCGACCATCGTGTCGAAGGTGTCCGCCAACACCTTGACCTCGTCCTGGGGGCCTTCGAGGGCGATGCGTTCGTGCAGGCCGCGGCCGGCCGCCGGCGCCGCCGCTATCCGTCGGGCGGTCTCGGTGACCTGGCGCAGCGGCGCGAGGACCCGTCCGGCGACGAGCCAGCCGAAGCCGGCCGCCGCGCCGCCGACCACCACCAGCACGAGGCCGCCCTGGCTGAGCAGGCTGGTGGCGGCGGCCTCGTTCAACTCCTGGCGGCTGCGCTTCGTCAGCTCGGCGCCGCCGGGGACCTGGGCGTCCCCGCCTTCGATCACCGCGTCCGGTGGGCTGGACGCGGGCCCCGGCTGGCCGGGCGCGTCCGAAGCTCCGGGGGCCACCCGCTTCTCGATGAGCATGCCGCCGCCGTTGACCTGCTTCTCGAAGAGGACGTAGGTGGCGCCGAGCAGCACCACTCCGGCGACCATGAACAGGCTCGCGTAGATCAGGGTGAGCCGGGCGCGCAGGGGCAGCTTCTCCGTCAGGAAGCCGAGCGGCCGTGGCCGCCGCAGGCGGGCTCGACGGGACGGTGCCGGACTGCCGACGGCTGAGGCGGGCGTCATGCGATCCGGTACCCCGCTCCCGTCACCGTCTCCACGACCGCCGGCTCCCCGAGCTTTCGCCGCAGCTTGAGGACCGCGAGCCGGACCGCGCCCGTGAACGGGTCCGCGTGTTCGTCCCACGCCTTCTCCAGGAGCTGTTCCGCGGAGACCGCCGCCCCGTCGGCGCGCAGCAGTTCGGCCAGTACGGCGAACTCCTTGCGCGACAGCGGTACGTACCGGCCGTCCCGGAAGACCTCGCGGCGGGCCGGGTCCAGGGTGATGCCGGCGCGCCGCAGCACGGGCGGGGCGGCCGGGCGGGCGCGCCGGCCCAGCGCCTGGACCCGGGCGGCGAGTTCGGCGAAGGCGAAGGGCTTGGTGAGGTAGTCGTCGGCACCCAGCCCGAGGCCGTCGACGCGGTCGGCGACCTCGGCGGCGGCGGTGAGCATCAGGACGCGGGCCTCGGCACCGCACTCCCCCACGTGCCGGCAGACGTCGTCGCCGTGCACGGCCGGCAGGTCGCGGTCGAGGACGACGACGTCGTAGTCGTTCACCCCGATGCGCTCGATCGCGGCGGCGCCGTCGTGGACCACGTCGACCGCGTGCGTCTCGCCGCGCAGCCACTCGGCGATCGCGTCGGCGAGCTTCGGCTCGTCCTCCACCACCAACACCCGCATCGGAAGCCTTCCTTCGTCCCGTGTCCGAACCACATGGTGTCCACCCCGGCGTTTCCCCAACGTTAGGAAGCCCCCGACTCCCGCTCCGACGGGGTGGCTGCTCGCGCAGTCCCCCGGCGCGCCGTTTCCCTGCGGGAGCGTTGGTCTCTGCGGGCCATACGTGGTTGCTCGCGCAGTTCCGCCCCCCACGCCCGAAGGGCGTGGGGGGCGGAACTGCGCGAACAGCCCACCACCGGGCCGCAGTGGTCATGGCTCCCGCAGGAAAACGGCGCGGTCTTGGGGGCGCTGGGGGTCCCCCCACGCCCCTGGGCGTAGGGGGCAGAACTGCGCGACAAGCCCACCACCGGGCCGCAGAGACAAACGCATCCGCAGGGAAGCCGCGGCTACGTCTCCCGGCGCAGGGGCGCGACCTACGCGATAACGGCAGGGCGCGCCCCCACGCGCAGCCAGCATCCCGCCCGCCCCACGGAAACCGCGGGGAAACGACCGCCCGCGTTCCATCGCTCCTCGAAGCCGCCGGATCCGACCGGCCCCCAACTCCACGCGCAGTCCGAGGAGAAGACCATGCGCATATCCCCCCGTACATCCCCCCGCACGGGACGCCGTTCACCACGCGCCCGCGCCGCGACGGCCCTCGTCGCCCTCCCCCTGGGCCTGGCCCTGGTCCTGACCGGGTGTGGCTCCGGCGACGACGGGAAGGACGTGGCGTCCGCCGAGAGCGGCGCCGCCCGTGACTCTAAGGAGGGCGGCTCCTCAGGCGGTGCGTCAGGCGGCGACTCCAGCAAGGAGCCGGATCGCAAGGAGGGGGCGATGAAGTTCGCCCAGTGCATGCGGGAGAACGGCATCGCCATGGAGGACCCGCAGGACGGCCGGCTGACCCTCAAGGGCGAAGGGGTCCCCAAGGACAAGATGGACAAGGCCCAGAAGGCGTGCGCCGAGCACCTGCCGCAGGGCGACGGCCGGGGCAAGGTCGACGAGAAAGCCGTGGAGAACATGCGCAAGTACGCCAAGTGCATGCGGGAGAACGGCGTGGAGGACTTCCCCGACCCGGCCCCCGGCGGCGGCATCAAGATCGGCCCGGAGCAGGGTCAGAACCCGAACTTCAAGAAGGCCGAGGAGACGTGCAAGAACGCCCTGCCGACGCCCGAGGGGGGCAAGCTCGATGGCTGAGCCGGCCGGAGAACCGCAGGCCGGGGGCGGTGTACAGGAAGGACCGCCGACGGCCGCGGACGCCGCCGTCGACCTGACGGCGCCGCCCGGGCGCGGAGCACGGCGCCGCAGGGGCCGCGGAAGGCGGACGGCCGTCGCGCTCGCCGTGCTCGCCGTGCTCGGTGCGGGCGCCGTGACCGCGCTGGACCTCGTCGCCGACGACGGTTCGTCGAAGGACGCGGCGCGCGACGAACGGCCCCCGAGCACGGACAAGGTGACGCGGCAGGACCTGCGGGACGTGGAGACCGCGGACGGCGAGTTGGGGTACGGCGCCACGACCGACGTCACCAGCAGGCTAGGCGGCACGGTCACCGCGCTGCCGAAGGCCGGCGACCGCGTCGGCCGCGGCAAGCCCCTGTACGCCGTCGACGACGCGCCGGTGACGCTGATGTACGGGTCCCTGCCCGCGTACCGGGCGCTGAGGACGGGCGTCGAAGGCGCGGACGTACGCCAGTTGGAGAGCAATCTGCACGCGCTCGGCCATCGCGGCTTCACGGTCGACGACGAGTTCACCGACGCCACCGCCGACGCCGTGCGCGCGTGGCAGGAGGACCTGGGCCTGGCGGAGACCGGCACCGTGGAGTTGGGGCGGGTGGTGTTCGCCCCCGGCGAGGTGCGGGTGGACGCGTTGGAGGCCGAGAAGGGAGGCGGCCTCCAACCGGGCGGCAAGGTCCTGTCGTACACCGGCACCGCCAAGGCCGTCACCGTCGAACTCGAAGCCGACGGTCTGCGGCTGGCGAAGAAGGGCGCGACCGTCGACGTCACCCTCCCCGACGACTCCCGGGCCCAGGGCCGGATCGACGAGGTCTCCACCGTCATCCAGCCGGCGACCGGGCAGGACCAGGAGGCGTCGACGAAGGTCGAGGTCATCGTGACGTTGCAGGGGGCGAAGGCGCAGAAGGCGGCCGACGCGTACGTGATGGCCGCGGTCGACGTCGACTTCGTCGCCGAGACCCGCAAGGACGTGCTGACGGTCCCGGTCGCGGCGCTGTTGGCGCTGGCCGAGGGCGGGTTCGGGGTCGAGGTCGTCAAGGCCGGCACCAGCTCGTACGTCCCGGTCAAGGCAGGGCTGTTCGCCCAGGGCCGGGTGGAGGTCTCCGGGCAGGGGATCGCCGAGGGCACGAGCGTGGGGATGCCCGAGTGATCTCGCTGACGGACGTGACCAAGGTGTACGCGGGCGGGGTGGCCGCGCTCGGCGGGGTGTCCCTGCACGTCGCCGCGGGCGAGCTGGTCGGGATCGTCGGCCCGTCCGGCTCCGGCAAGTCCACCATGCTGCACGTGCTGGGCACGCTGGACCGCCCGACGCGCGGAGGGGTGCGGATCGACGGGTACGACGTGGCCGCGCTCTCGGACACCGGTCTTTCGGCGCTGCGGGCGAGCCGGATCGGCTTTGTGTTCCAGCAGTTCCACCTGGCGGCCGGCACCACGGCCCTGGACAACGTGGCCGACGGCCTCCTGTACTGCGGGCTGCGGCGCGCCGAGCGGCGTCGGCGGGCGGCTGCCGCGCTGGAGCGGGTCGGGCTCGGGCACCGGGTGGACCACGAGCCGAACGAGCTGTCCGGGGGCGAGAAGCAGCGGGTGGCGATCGCCCGCGCGGTCGCCGGGAACCCGGCGCTGCTTCTCGCTGACGAGCCGACCGGAGCCCTGGACTCCGCCTCTGGCGACGGGGTGATGCGGCTGCTGCGGGAGCTGCACGAGGGCGGTACGACCGTACTGGTCATCACCCACGACCGGGAGATCGCGGCGTCCCTGCCCAGGCAGGTGCGGATGCGCGACGGGCTGGTGGTGGCGGACGTACGGACCGGCGCCGGGACGACGGAGGTACGCCGATGACCTCCGACGTACTGGCGCCGCCGGCGGAGGAAGGGCGAACGAAGGGAGGCCGGATGAGGGGGTTGAGGCAACGGCGCCGGAACCGCGCCGCCGCCCGCGCGCTGCGGCCGGCCCGGATGGGGCTCCCCGACGTGCTCCGGGTCGGCGCGGTGGGCCTGCGGACGCGTCCGCTGCGCGCCTTCCTGTCCGCGCTGGGCATCGCCATCGGCATCGCCGCGATGGTGGCGGTGGTGGGCGTCTCGTCGTCCTCACGCGCCGATCTGGACCGTACGCTGCGCGCCCTGGGCACCAACGTGCTGACGGTCTCACCGGGCTCCACCTTCGCCGGCGAGGCCGCCCAGCTGCCGCTGGAAGCGGAATCGATGGTCGACCGGATCGGGCCGGTGAGCGCGGTGTCGGCGATCGGCAAGGTCCCGGACACCGCGGTGTACCGGAACGGGAAGATCCCGAAGGTGGAGACGAACGGCCTGGCCGCGTACGCCGCCCGGACCGACCTGCTGAAGACGGTCGGCGCCGAGTTGCGCAGCGGGGTCTGGCTGCACGCGTCCACGGGCCGGTACCCGGCGACCGTCCTCGGGGCGTCGGCGGCCCGGCGGCTGGGCATCGGACGGATCGAACCGGGCACCCGGGTGCTGATCGGGCACCGCATGTTCACGGTGGTCGGGGTCCTCGAACCGGCTCCGCTCGCCCCCGAGCTGGACACCGCGGCGCTGGTGGGCTGGCCTGCGGCAGCCTCCGAGCTGGGGTTCGACGGCCATGCGACGGTCCTGTACACCCGGTCCGACGAGTCGTCCGTGGAGGACGTGCGGGCGGTGCTGGGGACGACGGCGAACCCGAAGGCGCCCAACGAGGTCGACGTGTCCCGGCCGTCCGACGCGCTGGCCGCGCAGCAGGCCGCGGGCGAGGCGTTCACGGGCCTGCTGCTGGGCCTGGGGGCGGTCGCGCTGCTGGTCGGCGGGGTCGGGGTGGCCAACACCATGGTCATCTCGGTGCTGGAACGGCGGGCCGAGGTCGGGCTGCGGCGCTCGCTGGGGGCCACCCGGGGGCAGATCCGCAACCAGTTCCTCGCCGAGTCCCTGCTGCTCTCCGCGCTCGGCGGGGTCGGCGGGGCGGTGCTGGGGGCTGCGGTGACCGGCGGTTACGCCGTCTATCAGGGCTGGCCGTCGGTGGTGCCGGTGTGGGCGGTCGCCGGCGGGGTCGGCGCGACGCTCGTCATCGGCGCGCTGGCGGGGCTGTATCCGGCGCTACGGGCGGCGCGGCTTTCGCCGACCGAGGCGCTGACCGCGCACTAGGTCGTGCCTTCGGAGTCCGGTCCGCCCGGGAGCGCGTCGGGCCCGCGCTGGGGACGGGCCCGACGTGCGACAGGTGGGTGCGACGGCCGCAGGGCCGCCGCACCCACCTGTGCGGTTCGGTCGCCCGAGGGGCGAGCCGGTGTCGAGGCGTTACGCGTCGACGCTGTCCTTCTCGGACTTGCCGGAGCCGTCCGAGCCGTCGTCGCCGGAGCCGGTGACCGCGGCGGCCTCCCGCTGGGCCTGCTTCTTCGACGCGATGAGGCTGGTGATCGTGGTGATGACCAGCACGCCGCAGATGACGGAGAGCGAGAACCCGATGGAGATCTCCGGGACGCTCACTCCGCTCTCGTGGAGCGCGTGCAGCACCAGCTTGACGCCGATGAAGCCGAGGATCACGGAGAGGCCGTAGCTGAGGTGGACCAGCTTCTTCAGCAGTCCGCCGATGAGGAAGTACAGCTGGCGCAGACCCATCAGGGCGAACGCGTTGGCCGTGAAGACGATGTACGGGTCCTGGGTCAGGCCGAAGATCGCCGGGATCGAGTCCAGCGCGAACAGCACGTCGGTGGTGCCGATGGCGAGCATGACCACCATCAGCGGGGTCAGGATGCGCTTGCCGTTCTGCTGGATGAAGAGCTTGGTGCCGTGGTACTGGTCCGCGACGCCGAACCTCTTCTGGACGGACTTCAGGAGGCGGTTGTCCTCGATGTCCTCTTCCTCTTCACCGGCGCGCGCCTCCTGGATGAGCTTCCAGGCGGTGTAGATCAGGAACGCACCGAAGATGTAGAAGACCCAGGCGAAGCTGGAGATGATCGCGGCGCCCGCGGCGATGAAGATGGCCCGCAGCACCAGCGCGATCAGCACGCCGATCAGCAGCACGCGCTGCTGGAGGTGGGAGGGCACCGAGAACTTCGCCATGATCAGGACGAAGACGAAGAGGTTGTCGACGCTCAGCGACTTCTCGGTGATGAAGCCGGCGAAGAACTCTCCGGACGCCTGGCTCGTGCCCCAGATCGCCAGGCCGATGCCGAAGAGCACCGCCAGCACGATCCAGACGATGGTCCAGATTCCGGCTTCCTTGATCGACACGTCATGGGGCTTGCGCCCGATGAAGAAGTCGACCGCGATCAGGGCGGACAGACCGAGGATGGTCAGTACCCACAAAGACAATGAAACGTCCACTGCGCCTCCGGCGTCGTACGGCTATGGTTCAGCGTCGTCGCTGCCGGAGGTCTCCTCCACCCGAGTGGCTTCGCCACTGCGGGCCGGCGCCCCGGGACCTAAGTCCGTACTGACGGGTACGCCGCAGACCGGGAGTACTCCCCTCCGCTTTGTTGGAGCGTACAGCAGTTCTCCAGCGAAGGTAAAACAGTTGGCAAACAGAGATTAAAAACCCCTGCTCATCCGTCCCAGGACCGTCGTGCTTCGGAGACCTGGTCCAGGACGTGGCGCAGGATCGCGCTCCCCGGCGGGACCGCCGGTGGCTGGTACGTCCACGAATGCCTCACCCACGGGTCCGCCAGATGGTCGTCCGGGACGGGGGTGACCCGCAGCAACGAACGCCACAAGGGGTCCAGGACCGGCCCGTACGCACTGGCGTCCTCCCGGTCCGCCACCATCATCAGGTGCACGCCAACCTGCGGCCCCTCGTCGGCGAGATAGCGCAGCTGGGTGACGGCCCGGTCGTCGAAGCCGTGCGGGAAGTCGTTGACGATCAGCAGCTGCTCGGCCGTGTCCAGGTCGGGCGGAAGCGCGTCCGGCGCACCGCCGCGCACCGCCATGGTCACCAGGTCCACCCGCTGGGTGAGCTTGGCGAGGGTCTGGCTGACGCCCTGCGCGCCGGCGGCCGGCGGGGCGGCCAGGACGCCGGACTCCACCAGCGGGGCCAGCGAGGGCGCCGCCGTGCCGGCCGGGTCGATGACGTGGACGGCGAAGTCCCCGGGCGGATGGACCGCCACCAGCCGGGCCGCGTGCGCCACCGCGCAGTCCATGGCGAGCTTCCGCAGCTGGGCGTCGTCCAGCATGATCGCCGCCTCGGACCCGGCACGCCCGCTGTCCACCCACAACCCGCGCTCCAGCGGCAGCCTGATCAGGAACGGGATGCGCAGCTCGGGCGACTCGGGCAGTTGGAGATCGCCGAGGCGCATCGCCATCGGCGTCTCCATGGGCACCCGGAAGGCGTGCCAGACGGGGTTGTCCCAGCGGGCGAAGGCGGGCGGCAGGGCGGGCTCGACGACGTCCGACTCCGCGGCGAGCTGCGCGAGGTCGCGGTCGAGCGCCTGACGGGCCTGTGCCGTCAGCTGCTCGCACTTGGCGCGGGCCTCGGCCCGGGCCGCGTCGGCGGCGCCGCCGATCCTGCTGCGCGGGTCGGACAGCGCCTGGTCCAGCTCCTGGTCCAGCCGGGACTCCGCGAACTCCACGGCGCTGCGGTACGCGGCGACGGTGCGCGCCAGGTCCTCGAACATCCCCCAGATCTGGTTGTAGAGGCGCTCCTCCATGGACCAGCCGGTGGCGTCGCCGGCGACCGGACGGGTCGGTTCCCCGGGCTGCGGGGCGGGCGCGGTGGGCGGCGGCGGGGGCGGTACGGAGCGGCGGCGCGGGTGCGAGTAGTCGATCCGGCCCCCGGAGCCCGTCGACGCCTCCTGCTGGGTGCCGTCGGCGGACGGCTGGGGCGTCGTGGAGCCGGGCTGCGCCGCGCCGGCGCTCTGGAAGCCGTCCGGAACGGTTGCGTCCGGCCCGCCGGGGGTCGGCGTCTGACCTCCGGGACGGGCTCCCGCGCCGCTGCCGCCGGTGCTGGTGCTGCCGGTGCCGGCGCCGGGTGCGTACGTGCCCTCCGACGCGCTGAGCGTACGGAGCGGGGCGGGCTCCGCGCGGGGCGTCGGCCGGGCGATCGCGGCCTGCACCTCGGCGGCCCGCTCCTGCGCCCCGTCGAGCCCCTGGTCGGCGAAGAGGCGACCGAGCCCGCCGGCGTACCCCTGGCCGACGGCGCGCACCTTCCAGGCGCCCTGGCGCCGGTACAGCTCCAGGGCTTCGACGGCCGTCTCCGCGCCCAGCTCCGTGATGGTGAAGCTGGCGACCTCCGTCCCGTCCTGGCCGGCGACGGCGAGGAACGGGGCGGCCGTGGCGCCGAAGTGGGCCGGTCCACCGGGGCCCTCGGGGAGGGCGATCACCAGGTGGATGCGGTGGACGGCCGCGTCGACCGCGGCCAGGTCGACGGTGTAGCGCGGGGCGTCGGTGGCGCCGGTGGGCACCTCCAGGCCGGGCAATCGGGGCGATCCGGGGTGCGCGAGCCACTCGCGGCGGGTGACGTCCCGCTCGTCGGTGCAGGTGGCGCAGGCCACGACCGCGTGGCCGGCGGACACCCGGACCTCCAGACGGCTGTCGGGCAGCGGATGGTTCTGCCCACGGACCAGCTCGGCCGTCATCGCCTCGTCCCCTCGATGCTGTTGGTCTTTGGTGCTGTCGGTCGTCGAAGTAGTGGTCGGCAGGACGTCGAAGTGGTCGTCGTGGTGGTCGCAGAACGTCGATGTGGCGGGTCGGCACGGTGCCGGCGCCGTGGCGGCAAGCGGTGCAGCTCCCGGCGGCCGATCTGCCTCCGGGAGCTGCGTCCTTGTCCTACGGCCTTACGGCGCCTGCCGGCGACCGTTCCTCACAGATGCGGCAGGATCGCGGGCATCAGGTCCTGGAAGGTGCGGCCGTTCGCCGGGTTGCCCAGGGCCGTCATCTTCCAGCCGGTGCCGACGCGGTGCACCTTCGCCATGATCTGCGCGGTGTAGTTGCCGCCGCCGTCGAGGGTGTAACGGGCCAGCTCCTGGCCGTTGCTCTCGTCCACGATGCGGCAGAAGGCGTTCTTCACCTCCTGGAACGTCTGCCCGGTGAAGGAGTTCACCGTGAAGACGATCTGGTCGATGTGGACGGGCACCCGCGACAGGTCGACGAGGACGGCCTCGTCGTCGCCGCCCGAACCGGCGCCGCCGACGAGGTTGTCCCCGGTGTGGCGCACGGAGCCGTCATCGCTCACGAGGTGGCGGAAGAAGACCACGTCCACCGGCTGCTTGTCGGCGAAGAGCACCGCCGACGCATCCAGGTCGATCTCCTTCGTGCGCGAGCCGAACAGACCGCGGCGGGCCGCCGACTGCCAGCCGAGCCCCATCCGCACTGCGGTAAGGGTGCCCCCGTCGCTCTTCTGCAGGCTGATGGCCTGACCCTTGGTCATGTTGACCGTCACGCGCTGTCCCCTTCTTCACTGAAGTGCCACCGCCCAGGTGAGCGGCTGCACTGCACCCTACGCACCCACGTCGAGCGTGCGGCACGACTGTCCGGCATTTGTGTCGTTCTTGCAACACAGATAGGAGGGGCGGGGTCAGGCGAGCCCCGCTTCCTTCATCTGGCGCAACTCCTTCTTCAACTCGCCGACCTCGTCGCGCAACCGGGCGGCCACCTCGAACTGGAGGTCCGCCGCGGCGGCCCGCATCCGCTCGGTCATCTCCTCGATGATCGCGGACAGTTCGGCCGCGGGCCGGTCCGTGGCGACGGCGCCGCCCTTGGCGCCCGCCGCCTTGCCGGCCTTGCCCGTCGAGCTGCGCAGCGCGGGTACCGGGGCCTTGGCGCCCTTGCCTTCCTTGGGCTTGCGGTACTCCGTGCCCAACAGCTCCTCGGTGTCGATCTCCTCGCGCGCGATGGTCGCGACGATGTCGTTGATCTTCTTGCGGAGCGGCTGGGGGTCGATGCCCTTCTCGGTGTTGTACGCGATCTGCTTCTCGCGGCGGCGGTTGGTCTCGTCGATGGCCTTCTCCATCGCCGGGGTGATCTTGTCCGCGTACATGTGGACCTGACCGGAGACGTTGCGCGCCGCACGGCCGATCGTCTGGATGAGGGAGGTGCCGGAGCGCAGGAAGCCCTCCTTGTCGGCGTCGAGGATGGCGACCAGGGACACCTCGGGCAGGTCCAGGCCCTCCCGCAGCAGGTTGATGCCGACGAGGACGTCGTACTCACCGGCGCGCAGCTCCCGCAGCAGCTCCACCCGGCGCAGGGTGTCGACGTCGCTGTGCAGATAGCGCACCTGGATGCCGAGCTCCAGGAAGTAGTCCGTGAGGTCCTCGGCCATCTTCTTGGTGAGGGTGGTGACGAGCACCCGCTCGTCCCGCTCGGTGCGCAGCCTGATCTCGTGCACCAGGTCGTCGATCTGTCCCTCGGTGGGCTTGACCACGACCTCGGGGTCGACCAGGCCGGTGGGCCGGATGATCTGCTCCACGAAGCCGTCGCCGCGGGAGAGTTCGTACGCGCCGGGGGTGGCCGACAGATAGACCGTCTGACCGATCCGCTTGGTGAACTCCTCCCACTTCAGCGGGCGGTTGTCCAGCGCGGACGGCAGCCGGAAGCCGTGGTCCACCAGGGTCCGCTTGCGGGAGGCGTCGCCCTCGTACATCGCGCCGATCTGCGGCACGGTGACGTGCGACTCGTCGATGACCAGCAGAAAGTCCTCGGGGAAGTAGTCGAGGAGGGTGTTGGGCGGGGAGCCGGGCTCGCGGTCGTCGAAATGCATCGAGTAGTTCTCGATGCCGGAGCAGGAGCCGATCTGCCGCATCATCTCGATGTCGTACGTGGTGCGCATCCGCAGCCGCTGGGCCTCCAGGAGCTTGCCCTGCTTGTCCAGCTCGGCCAGGCGCTGCTCCAGCTCGGCCTCGATGCCGTTGACCGCCTTCTCCAGGCGCTCGGGGCCGGCCACGTAGTGACTCGCCGGGAACACGTAGAGCGACTGGTCCTCACTGAGGATCTCGCCGGTGAGCGGGTGCAGCGTGGAGAGGGCCTCGATCTCGTCGCCGAACATCTCGATGCGGACCGCGAGCTCCTCGTACACCGGAAAGATCTCGATGGTGTCGCCGCGGACCCGGAAGGTGCCGCGGGTGAACGCGGTGTCGTTGCGCGTGTACTGGATGTCGACGAAGCGGCGCAGCAGCTGGTCGCGGTCGATCTCCTCGCCCACCTTGAGCTGGACCATGCGGTCCACGTACTCCTGCGGGGTGCCGAGGCCGTAGATGCAGGAGACGGAGGCGACCACGATCACGTCGCGCCGGGTGAGGAGCGAGTTCGTCGCGGAGTGGCGCAGCCGCTCGACCTCCTCGTTGATCGAGGAGTCCTTCTCGATGTAGGTGTCCGACTGCGGGACGTACGCCTCGGGCTGGTAGTAGTCGTAGTACGAGACGAAGTACTCGACGGCGTTGTTCGGGAGGAGCTCGCGGAACTCGTTCGCCAACTGGGCGGCGAGGGTCTTGTTCGGCGCCATCACCAGGGTGGGGCGCTGCAGCTTCTCGATCATCCACGCCGTGGTGGCGGACTTGCCGGTGCCGGTGGCACCGAGCAGGACGACGTCCTTCTCGCCGGCACGGATGCGCCGGTCCAGGTCGGCGATGGCCGTGGGCTGGTCGCCGCTGGGCTTGAAGGGGCTGACGACCTCGAAGGGCGCCACCGTACGTTCGATATCGGAAACGGGCCGCATGGGTTCCACGGTACGACCACCCACTGACAACGGGGGTCGGGCGGGCCGCTACCAGCCGTCGGGGCGGGGCGGCTCGCGGCGGGTGGCGGGGTCCACCGGGCCCCAGCCGGCGGCCTGCCCCTCGAACAGCGGGTCGACGGGGTCCACGGAGTCCGCGGGCCGGACGCCGCGGGAGCCCCACGGGCCGCCGCGGGCCGGGGCGGGGGCGTCCCGGCGGTTGGGCTTCGGCTTGTGCCAGTCCGGCTCGCCCATCACCAGCAGCGGGTCGAACATCACGACGACCCCGGCGATCAGCAGGAAGATCAGCGGGCCGACGAGGAGGGGCAGGAGCAGGGACGCGGCCGACTCCCCGGAGGCGGCTGCGGACCCGCCGTGGAGGTGGACGCTGACCGCCGCCATGCCCGTGTAGTGCATGCCAGTCACCGCCACCCCCATCACCATGCTGGCGCCGAGGCTGGCCAGGAAGCCGTGGATGGAGACCGCTGCCCACAGGGCGGCGGTGGCCGCGACCACGGCGATGACGACGGAGAGCACGACCGTGACGGTGTCGTACGCGATCTTCCCGGGCAGCCGCATCCCGGCCATGCCGAGGTAGTGCATGGAGGCGACCCCGAGCCCGGTGATCATGCCGCCGGTGACCAGCGCCATGGTGGTCGCGCCGCGGTACCCGACGATGAAGATCCCGATGCCGACCATGACGATGGCGATGCCGAGGCTGGCGAAGGTGATCAGCGGGTCGTAGGTGATCTGCGCCTCGTCGACGCTGAAGCCCATCATGGCGATGAAGTGCATGGTCCAGATGCCGGACCCGATGGAGGTCGCGCCGAGGGCCAGCCAGCCGGCTTTGAAGGTCTGCCGGTTGCGGACCGACCTGGTGGTGCAGCGCAGTCCGAGGGCTCCACCGAGACAGGCCATCGCGAAGGCCACGAGGGGCGTGACGATTCCGTGGCTGAACCCGTCGATCGTTCCCTGCATGCCGTGCGTCCTCGCTCCTCAAGCTCCGATCTCCTGAGCGGTCCCGCATTCGTGCGATCTCGCCATCCCCCGATGGAACGTGTGTTCAGGGGCTGAGCGTAGGACCCCGGGCACGCCGGGAGAACACATGGGTGCGATTTATCGCCCAAGACCACCGCAGGTGATGCGTTCTGTGCGGATTGGATTGTTTCCTGCCCGTGCGGTGCCGTCCCGCGTTGGTTCTTGCGCTGGTCTTCCGGCCAGGCGCTGGCGTCGGCGTTGGCGGCATTGGCGGCGTTGGCGGCGTTGTCAGTGGTCGGTCGTACGGTGGTCGCATGAGCACCTTCGAGTGGACCGTCGTCGAGCCGGACATCGGGCCGCTGCTCCTGGCGGCGACCGATCGGGGCCTGGTGAGCGTGGTGTTCCACGCCGACGAACACGTGCGGGAGTCCGCCTTGCGCCGGCTGGCCGGCCGCCTCGGCGCCACGCCCGTCCACGTCACGGCCGAGGAGCCGGGCCGGCTCGCCGAGGCGATACGTCAGCTGGAGGCGTACTTCGCCGGTGAACTCACCCGGTTCACGCTGCCGCTCGACTGGTCGCTCTCCGGCGGCTTCAACCGCGAGGTGCTGCAGAGGTTGGACGCCGACGTGCCCTACGGCGCAGTGGTGGGGTACGGGGACCTCGCGGCCCGGGTCGGCCAGCCGGGCGCGGCCCAGGCCGTGGGGGCGGCGATGGGCTCGAATCCGCTGCCGGTGGTCGTCGCCTGCCACCGGGTGGTGGAGACGGACGGCAAGCTGGGCGGCTTCGGCGGCGGTCTGGAGACGAAGCGGAAGTTGCTGGCGCTGGAAGGCGTCCTTCCGCAGCCGTTGTTCTGAGTTCCGGCGTCCTCGTGTCCGGACGCGGGGTGCGGGCCCGGGTGCCGGGTGCGGGGGCGAGATGAGAAGCCCAGGTGAGAGCCTTGGGTACCGTTTCGCACCTCAGTGCGAGCTGGCAGACTGCGTCGGTGAGCCTCCACCCTGACGTACCAGACACATCCGCGGCCGGGGCCGCGGGTCCGCGGCGCGCTGCCGGTCCTCAGGACGCCCTTCCGCCTCCGGCGCCCGCAGGAGGAGCAGCAAAGGGCCGGCCCGCGTCGGCGTCCGTGATCGTCTCCGAGGAGGAGTTGCCCGCGCTGCGCCGGCGGGTCACCGTCGCCCTGGTCATCAGCCAGGTCCTCGGCGGACTCGGCATCGCGACCGGTGTCGCCCTGGGCGCGGTGTTGGCCCGGGAGATCAGCGGTACGGACGCACTGGCCGGGCTGGCCTCCACCGCGTCGGTGGTCGGGCCTGCGCTGTTGTCGATGCCGTTGGCCGCGCTGATGACGGCCCGCGGGCGGCGGGCCGGGCTCGTCCTCGCGTACCTCATCGGTGCGGTGGGCGCCGGCGTGGTCGTGCTGGGCGCCAAGGTCGACAGCTTCCCGGTGGTCCTGCTCGGTCTGACCGCGTTCGGCGGCGCGACCTCGGCGAACCTCCAGACCCGGTTCGCCGCGGCGGACCTCGCCCTGCCCGAACGCCGCGGTCAGGCGATTTCGCTGGTGGTGTGGGCGACCACGATCGGCGCGGTGCTCGGGCCGAACGTCGCGGCCCCCGCGGGGCGGACCGTCTCCGGCCTCGGCATACCGGTCGCCGCCGGCCCCTTCGTCTGGGCGGCCGGGGTGTTCCTCCTCGCAGCCGTCGCGCTCCATCTGCTGCTGCGTCCCGACCCTCTGCTGACGGCACGCGCCCTCGCACGCGAGACGCCGTCCCCCGAGTCCGGCTCGCTGCGGTCCGCGATCCGCATCGTCCGGGAGTCGCCGATGGCGCAGCTGGCCCTCGTCACGATCGCCGTGTCGCACACCGCGATGGTGGCGATCATGTCGATGACGCCCATCGCCCTCGGACACCACGGCGCGGCCATCGAACTGATCGGCCTGGTCATCAGCGGCCACATCGCGGGCATGTACGCGCTGTCCCCGGTGATGGGGTGGCTGGCGGATCGTTTCGGCAGGCTCACGGTGATCGGCCTCGCCGTCGGGCTGCTCGGCGCGGCGGCGCTGCTGGCGGGCACTGCCGGGGCCAGTCACGGCCAGACCGCGGCCGGCCTCGTCCTGCTGGGGCTGGGCTGGTCGGCGGGCGTGGTGTCGGGGTCCGCCCTGCTCACGGACTCCGTGCCGACGTCGTCCGGGGCCGCCGTCCAAGGCCTGTCGGACTTGGCGATGAACGCGTCCGCCGGCATCGTCGGCGCCCTCGCCGGCGTCGTCATGGCACAGGCGGGCTACGGCTGGCTGAACGTGATCGGTGCGCTTCTGCTGCTGCCCCTGGCCGCGCTCGCCCTGCGCAGGGCGGTCGGCTGACGGAGGGTTTGGCGGGCCCGTCCCGGTGCCAGGGATGGGACATGCTGCTGACCGAGGTATCCGAGGAAGTACGCGAAGCGCTGTCCGCGGGCCGACCCGTGGTGGCCCTGGAGTCCACGATCATCGCGCACGGGCTGCCCCGCCCGCGCAATCTCGTCGTCGCTGCGGAGTTGGAGGCGCTCGTGCGCTCTGCGGGCGCGGTGCCCGCCACCGTCGCCGTGCTCGACGGGCGGGTGCACATCGGCCTGACCGAGGACCAGTTGGAGCGGATCGCCCTTGAGGGCGGGGTGCGCAAACTCGGCCGGCGCGATCTGGCACCCGCCGTCGCCGCCGGTGCGAGCGGGGCGACCACCGTCTCCGCCACGGCCTTCCTCGCCGCCCGCGCGGGGATCCGGGTCTTCGCCACGGGTGGGCTGGGCGGGGTGCACCGCGAGTGGACGCACTCCCAGGACGAGTCGGCGGACCTGCGCGTCCTGGCGCAGACCGGGATCGCAGTGGTCTGCGCCGGGGTGAAGTCCGTCCTGGACGTCCCCGCGACGCTGCAACGGCTGGAGACCCTGGGCGTGGGCGTCGTCGGCTACGGCACGGACCGCTTCCCCGGGTTCTATCTGGCCTCCTCCGGAGAGCCCGTGGACTGGACGGTCCACTCCCCCGACGAGGCCGCCGCCGTGATCCGCGCCCGGGACTCCCTGGGCGAACCCCGATCGGCGCTGGTGATCGCCAACCCGGTGCCGGAGTCGGAGCAGTTGGACCCCGACCTGCACGACCGGGTGCTCCGCGAAGCGCTGGACGAGTGCGCGGAGCGCGGCATCGTGGGACAGGCCGTCACCCCCTTCCTGCTGGACTTCCTCACCCGCCGAACGCACGGCGCGTCCCTGGAGGCGAACGTGGCGGCGGTCCGGGGCAACGTCCGGCTCGCAGCCCTCATCGCGGCGGCCCTATGACCCCCGGCCGCGAGCACGGGGTCGGCCGCGCCCTCCTGGTCATCGGGGAGGTCGCCACGGACGTCATAGCCCGGCACTCCGCGCCCCTGGCACACGGCACCGACACGGCGGCCCGCATCCGGATCCTCCCCGGCGGAGCTGCCGCGAACGTCGCATGCTGGGCAGCCCACGAGAGCCGCGCGCACGAGGCCAGCGCGCACGAGGTCCGGCTGTTCGGCCGGGTGGGGCGGGCCGAGGAACAGTGGCACTCCGCACACCTCCGAGCCGCAGGCGTACGACCCGTCCTCGTCGTGGACGACAGCGCGTCGACCACGACCGTGGTCGCCCTCGTCGACACCAGCGCCGAACGGACCTTCCTCACGGACAGCGGGGCACTCCAGCGCTTCGGTACGACCGATTGGTCACCGTCCCTGCTGGACGGCGTCGCTCACGTCCATCTCTCCGGCTACCTCCTGTTCTCCGACCCCAGTCGACAACTGGCCCGACTCGCCCGGGAGTCGGCCCGGGCGCGCGGAGTCACGGTGAGCATGGACCCGGCCTCCGCCGGCTTCATCCGGCAGCAGGGCGTGGTCGAGGTCCTGGCAGAACTCGACGCGGTGGACGTCCTCGTACCCAACGCCGACGAGGCCCGCCTCCTGGCAGGACTGCCCGACGTGGCCGCGTCCGCCGCCGCACTGAGCCGCAGCGTCCCCCTCGTCGTGGTCACCCTCGGCCCGGGCGGAGCACTGGTCGCCGCCGCGGGCGCCGTCATCGCCCGAGTCCCGGCCCACGCGGTCGAGGCCGTGGACTCGACGGGCGCAGGCGACGCCTTCACCGGTGGCTTCCTGGCCGCGTGGCTGTCCGGGGCCGACCCGGTGGCCGCGGCCTCGGCCGGCTGCCGGGCCGGTACGGCGGCGGTGACCCTGACCGGCGGACGCCCCCCACTGCCGCCCGCCACCAGCCCCACCGAGACCGTGCCGCCCAACACCGCGCCCGCCGGCCCCAACCCCGGCCTCGCCCCCGACCAGACCGTTCCGTCCGGTACCGCGCGTTCCACGCCTTCCGACGTCACGTGCTCCAACGCCGTGCCCCCGGATACCGCTCAGTCCATGCCGCCCCACGCGGGATGACGGGGGTCGTCGGCCCGAACCACCACGTCTGCGCTCTCTTCAGGTCCCACCTCTTCCTCGTACCGCTGGAACGCGGGCAGCGTCCAGCGCTCGTCTTCTTCTGTGCGTCGGCGCAGTGCGGCCCGCGACAACCCGAGGTGCACCGTCAGGTCGAACGGGAACCAGTGCCCGAGCAGGAACGGCCCGTGCAGCAACAGCACACCGCCGCGGGGCAGTTCCACCCGGGGACTGCGGGTCGCCCGGTCGGTCCCGGGATCCCAGAGGTCAGGCAGCACCCACCCTGTGCCGCCGGCCTCCAGGGGCCCGAAGACCTCCCGCCACAGCGCGCCCGTGTCGAACCAGCCGCTGTAGTACGTGTCAGGGTCGTCACGCCCGAACTCGTACCGCAGCGAGGCGGGGCGCAGAAAGCCGCCGGTCCCGACGACGAGGGAGCGCCGCCCGCGCAGCAGCAGCGCCTCCTCGACCCGACCGGCGAAGTCCCCGCCCTGCGCGGCGGGGGCCCCGTCGATCCCGATGCGCAACCAGGGACTGCCGTCCTCGGCCACCAGATCCGTGACCCTGTCGGCGATGGTCTCGGTCAGCCGTTCCCAGGTGATCGCTTCGAGTCTCACCAGTCCATCATCGTTGAGGACTTGGTGTCGATGCCTTGGCGACTACTCGCCAGGCAGGGCTTCTGGGCGCTGACATGACAGATCGTCCGCTGCTGCAGCTCGACGTGGCCGGCTCTGTGAAAGAGGGTTGCGGGGCAGGGCTTCACCCGGCTGCTGGTGTGGGTGACATCGCGGTGACCACGCCCACCGGATCGGCGTCCGGGGTGCCGCGCGGCCACCAGTCCTCCTGGTCGGGATCGGATTCGTACCCGTACCAGAGGCCGTCCCGACCGAAGCGGATCTGAAGCGATCCGGTCGACAGCCAGTTGCGCCGGGGTCTGAAGCCGGTGAAGTCCGCCGCGACCAGGGCGGGCCCGGCTCGGTCGAAGGGGCCGGCCGGTGGGTCCCACGCCTCCTCCAGCACTCCGAGGGCGACCAGCCCGCCCTGCCGCCAGGCCGCCACGGCACGGGCCAGCTCGATGGGCGTGCGACCGGTCGCGGCGGCGAGGTCGCGGTAGAGCGCTCGGGTGGACGCGGTGAGTCCGGAACCGGGGTGGGCGGCGGCCAGTCGTACCGCGTCCTGCCAGACCGTGAGCGGCGCGGTGGGGTCGACCCCGGTGGTGAGCAGGGCATGGGCGCGGGCCGCCGCCTCGGTGGCGAGCAGGTCGAGCGCGAGGGGGTCCGGCGCCTCGGGATACGCCGGCGGACGCCCGGGCTGGGCCGGCACGGGGAAGGGCGGCGGAAGCGGCGCCAGCCGCCGCGGGGCCAGCGCCTCCAGGGCCGTCAACGTCGGCATCCGTGCCCCGCCGGCCTGCGAGGCCCGCTCCGCCGCCGACCGCACCGCGTTGCGCTGCGACAGGGCCGCCAGCATCTCGCGCTCCCCCATGCCGCGGGCCAGGAAGAGGACGAAGGGGTCCTCGTCCAACAGCCGCGCCACCTGGTAGCAGAGCGCGGCGGCGTGTTTGCACGGCAGGCCGTCGTCCGGGCAGGAGCAGTCCGGAATCAGGTCCCCCGCCGCCGGCAGCAGATCGGCCGCGGTGGCCAGCGCCCGGGGCACGTCCTTGTCGAGCAGTGCGGCGATGTGGTCGGGGCGGTCGACCGCCACGGACAGGAACGTGTCCCACTCGTCGTCGGTGAGGGTCCGCAGCCGGATCTGCGTGCGGTACGGGCGGGGCCTGGTGCCGTGGACGTAGGCGGTGATCCGCCCCGGCGTCACCGTGATCGCGTCGACCAGCCCTCGGCCCGCGTAAGCCCGCCCCCTCGCCAGCCTGACGGGGTCCAGGGCGCCCTCCTCCAGCGCCTCCACCCAGGCGTCGCCCCACCAACTGGTCGTGGACTCCTCCCCCGACCCGCGAGGCTCCGGTGCGGAGAACGTGCGCCGGCGGTCGTCGTGGCGCACGGAGGAGGCGCCCGCGCGGCCCTTGCGCCCCGACGGACTGTGGCGTCGGGTGGCCGACGGCGTCATGCCGTCCTCCTCAGGGACACGAGATCGGCCAGCTCCCGGTCGGTCAGCTCGGTGAGCGCTGCCTCTCCGGAGCCCAGGACCGCGTCCGCCAGGGCGCGCTTGCCCGCCAGCATCTCGGCGATCTTGTCCTCCACGGTGCCTTCCGCGATCAGCCGGTGCACCTGCACCGGTTGGGTCTGTCCGATGCGGTACGCGCGGTCCGTGGCCTGCTCCTCGACGGCCGGGTTCCACCAGCGGTCGAAGTGGATGACGTGACCGGCGCGGGTGAGGTTCAGGCCGGTGCCCGCGGCCTTGAGGGAGAGCACGAAGACGGGCGCCTCCCCGGACTGGAACCGGTCCACCATGCGCTCGCGCTCGGCGACCGGGGTGCCTCCGTGCAGCAGTTGGGAGGGGATGCCCCGGGAGGTGAGGTGGTCGGTCAGCAGCCTGGCCATGGTGACGTACTGGGTGAAGACCAGGACCGAGCCGTCCTCGGCGAGGATGGTCTCCAGCAACTCGTCGAACAGGGCGAGCTTCCCCGAGCGGCCCGCCAGCCGTACGGGCGCGCCCGCGGGTCGCGAGGCGCTCGCACCGCTCCCGTTGCCTTGCTCCTTCAAGAACTGCGCCGGATGGTTGCAGATCTGCTTGAGATCGGTCAGCAGCTTCATCACCAGCCCCCGGCGCGCGATGCCTTGGGCGGAGCCGATCACCGCCATGGACTCGCGGACCACGGCTTCGTACAGCGACGCCTGTTCCCGGGTGAGGGCCACCGGGTGGTCGGACTCCGTCTTGGGCGGCAGTTCGGGCACGATGCCCGGGTCCGACTTCCGGCGCCGCAGCAGGAACGGCCGGACCAGACGGGCCAGTCGGTCCACCGCTTCCGCGTCCTCCCCGAGCTCCACCGGGCGGGCGTGCCGCGAACGGAACGCCTTCAGCGGGCCGAGCAGCCCCGGGGTCGTCCAGTCCAACAGGGCCCACAACTCAGAGAGGTTGTTCTCCACCGGGGTGCCGGTGAGGGCCACGCGCGCGGGTGCCGGGATCGTCCGCAGGGCCCTCGCGGTCGCGGAGTACGGGTTCTTGACGTGCTGGGCCTCGTCGGCGACGACCATGCCCCAGGTGTGCGCGGCGAGCTTCTCCGCGCTGGAGCGCATCGTGCCGTACGTGGTGAGGACGAAGCCGCCGCCCGTCGTGGGCAGCGTCCTGTCCGCGCCGTGGAAGCGGCGGACGGGGACCCCGGGCGCGAAGCGGGTGATCTCGCGCTGCCAGTTCCCGAGGAGGGAGGCGGGGCAGACCACCAGCGTGGGGGCCGCGCGGTCGCGATGGAGGTGGAGGGCGATCACCGTGACGGTCTTGCCGAGGCCCATGTCGTCGGCGAGGCAGCCACCGAGGCCGAGGGAGGTCATCAGGTCGAGCCAGGCCAGGCCGCGGAGTTGGTAGTCGCGCAGGGTGGCGGCGAGGGCCGGAGGCTGCGGCGGGGGCTCCGCCTGCTGCACCAGGCGGTCCCGCAGCGCGGCGAGGGTGCCCGTCGGCACCACGTCCACCGTCTCGCCGTCGACCTCGGCCGTGCCCGTCAGGGCCGCGGCCAGCGCGTCGACGGGCTGGAGCAGGCCCAACTCGCGTTTGCGGGCCTTGCGCACGAGATCGGGATCGACGACCACCCAACGGTCCCGCAGACGCACGATCGCCCGGTGCGACTCCGCCAGGGCGTCCATTTCCTGATCGGTCAGGGGATCGCCGTCGAGCGCGAGCCGCCAGGAGAAGGCCAGCAGCTCTGCGCTGTCGAAGAACGGGGTCCCGTCGGTCGCGGAGCCGGGGGCCGGCCGGATGACGGTGGTGGCAGTGAGGTTGCGCGCCAGCTCCCTGGGCCAGTGGACGGCCACGCCGGCAGCGGCGAGGCGTGCGGCGCCAGGGCCCAACAGGTCGTACAGCTCGTCCTCGGCGAGCGGCAGCACGTCCGGCACGTCCCGCTCCAGCAGGACGGCCAGCGGTGGCCAGACGCGTGCCGCGCGGCGCAGCGCGAGGACCGCGTCGACCTTGGCGCGGGGGCCGAACTCCGCGTCCCCCTGACCCGCCCAGAGCCGGGCCGCGTCGATGACCAGGGTGGGGTCAGCGAGGCTGTGCACCTGGACGAGGGCTGCGCCTGCGGTACGCCCGGCTTCACCCCGCCCACCGGCGCCTTCAGCGCTGGCGTCGTCCGCGGGCCCGTCTTCGCCCGCTCCGTCGGAGCTGTCGAAGAGCTCGAACGCGGAAAGGTCGAGGCGCAGGGACACCCGCACCCCGGCGTCCATGCCCGCCGCGGCTTCCGCCGTCCACTCCCTGGCCTCGGGCAGGTGCTGGGGCGCCGTGGCCGCGAAGGGCGCGCCGGCGGCGTGGGCTGCGGCGGGGGTACGCGGCAGGGTGTCGACGACGGCGTCGAAGAAGGCCCGGACCAGGGCCTCGGGCTCGGGCACCCGGAGGTCTTCCTCGCCCGCCACGGGGACCGCATACGCCTCGGACGGCATGGCCGCGGCGATGGCCCGCAACTGGGCGATGTCGGAGGCGTCCAGCGGGCCCGCGCGCCAGGCGTCGTGGTCGGTGGGGGTCAGTCCGGGCAGCAGCCGACCGCGGGCCACCAGGTGCAGGGCGTGCAGCGCGGCGGCGCCCCAGCAGGTCGCGGCGGGGTGCGCCCCGGGGCGGCTCCTGGCCCGCACCAACAGCGGCACTGCCTCGGTGATGGAGAGCAGCACGGCGGGCACCTTACGACGGTGGACCTCCGCGTCGGCCGTGCCTTGGCCGTCGGAAGCAGCCTCGGGGACCGCGGCGCTGGCGGACGACGCCTCCGGACCTCCGTACTGGACGACGGTGATCAGCTCGGTGTCGCCCTGCGGGGGCTCGCCGGAGGGGGCCCAGAAGGCGACCTTGCCCTCCCGCGGCAGGGCCGCCGGAAGGAAGACGGCGGCGCAGCCGTGCAGCAACGGGGTCATCGACGCCATGTGCACCTCCCGTCCTCGTTGGATCTGCTGTGCCGTGCACCGAAGTGCTGGGATCTACGACCATACGGGCGGGGTGTGACAACGGGCCGCGACCCGAGGCCCAGGCTCAGCCGACGTACGAGCTCACGCGATGCGCTGCCTCACCCGATGGGCGGTGTCGGCCGGAGCCGCCGTATGGGATCGGGCTCGGCCTGCGCGGCGTCCGCGAGCCCTGAGGTGTCCACCAGGGGTGGCACCGAGGCGCCCCGCGGGGGATCGACCTGCGGCAGGTCCTTCTGGGGCTGTACGGCGGACTCGCCCACGGGTGGGGCGTCCGGGGCCGCCCCGAGGGTCCGCTCCGGCCCTGCGGGGGGTGCAGATGACTCGTCGGGCTGCGGGGGCTCGACCGCGGCCGGGGGTTCGACGGCTGCGGGGGGCTCGACGGCGGGCGGGGACTCGACGGCGGGTTCCTCAGCGCGGTGCGGCGGAGGCGGGGGCGGAGGCGGCGGTCCCTGCTGGGCGCGTTCGAGGAAGCGCAGCAGCTCCACAGGGAAGGGCAGCACCAAGGTGGAGTTCTTCTCGGCGGCGACCGCAACCACGGTCTGGAGCAGCCGCAACTGCAATGCCGCGGGCTCCTTCGACATCGCACTGGCCGCCTCGGCGAGCTTCTTGGACGCCTGGAACTCCGCGTCGGCATTGATCACACGGGCCCGGCGCTCGCGGTCGGCCTCGGCCTGCCGCGCCATCGAGCGCTTCATGGCCTCGGGCAACGACACGTCCTTGATCTCGACCCGGTCGATCTGGACGCCCCAGCCCATGGCCGGGCTGTCGATCATCAGCTCCAGTCCCTGGTTCAGCTTCTCCCGGTTCGACAACAGATCGTCGAGGTCGCTCTTGCCAATGATGGACCGGAGCGAGGTCTGGGCCATCTGAGAGACCGCGAAGCGGTAGTCCTCCACCTCGATGATGGCGTTGGCCGCATCGACCACCCGGAAGTAGACGACCGCGTCGACGCGGACCGTGACGTTGTCCCGGGTGATGCCCTCCTGAGCGGGCACGGGCATGGTCACGACCTGCATGTTGACCTTGTGGATCCGGTCGACCATCGGAAGGATCATGGTGAATCCGGGGCCGCGGACGCCGCCGTGGAGCCGGCCGAGGCGGAGGACCACACCTCGCTCGAACTGCTTGATCACTTTGGCCGCGGCCGTCATGTACACCGCGATGCCTGATGCGGCGGCCAGACTCGCCACCACCAGCTCCTCGACCATGGGGGCACCCCCTTCTGTCCGAGCTGGACGCTCTTTACCACGGTATGCCCGGTCGCGGGCGCGGGGCGAGGTCCAGACCACGGCCGGTAAGTCCGCGCGCGCCGCGGACCCTGGCAGTGCACTGCCAGGGTCCGCGGCGCCGCCCCGGGTACACCCCCCCCAACCCAGCCGGGCAAAACCCCACCAAGCGGGGTGGAAAAACCCCCCCCCCCACGGGGCGGG